>CAZEIO010000049.1:4808-11733 GCA_964512525.1 uncultured Halobacteriales archaeon | reverse complement strand
GGAGCCGATGCAACTCGTCGAGGACCTCAAGCGAGACCTGCGGCGGCGCGAGGAGTTCGCCACCGCTCGCGTCGAGGACAAACTGGGTGCGGCCCTGCCGACGCGGCGACCGTACGACTCGGCGGTCGCGCCGGGCTTCCTCGCCGCGGGCGACGCCGCCGGCCACGTCAACCCGACCACAGGTGGCGGTATCGCGGGCGCGGCCTACGCCGGCAAGTACGCCGCCGAGGCGGCCATCGACGCCATCGAGTCCGGCGACCGGTCGGAGGCGGCCCTCTGGGAGTACAACCAGCGCGTGATGGACCACTTCGGCGCGCGCTACGCCGCCCTCGACGTGTACAACGTGCTCTCGACGGCCGTGGACACGGACGACCTGATGAGCCTGCTGGCGGCACTGCCCGGCGAGCGAATCGCGGAGTCGCTGTACGAGGGGTCCACGTCGCTCGGACTGCGGGACCTGATCGACATCGCGACGAACAGCGCGGGCTACTGGCGGGAGATACTGCAGTTCTACCGCACCAAGCGCCGCGCCGACGACGTCCTCGAACACTACGAGAACTACCCCGAGTCGCCCCGAGAGTTCGGGCGCTGGCAGCAGGTCCGGGACCGCCTGATGGAAGACGTGTACGAGACGACCGGCGCGGACCCGAAGTACTGACCCGGTCGCCGCCCGGCGGGACTACGTCTCCGGCCGGTCGCGGGCGATCCGCACCACGGACTCGCTGAGCACGTCGGTACCGATGGGGAGCGACCGCTCGTCCACGTCGAAGGTGGCAGTGTGGTGGCCACCGGGGTGGTCGGTGCCGACGCCGACGTACGTCGCCAGGCCGCCCCGCTGCTGGACGTGGTCCATCATGTAGGTGGCGTCCTCGCTGCCGCCGATCTCGTCGCGCTCGATGGGAGTATCGACGCCGTCGGTCTCGCCGGCCACGCCGTGGACGACGTCCACGAGGGCCTGGTCGCTCTCGGCACTCGGTGCCCCGCCGCCTTTCTCGATCTCGACCTCGCACTCTTGGGCGGCGGCGGCACTCTCCATAACCGTCGTCGCGCGGTCCCACATGTACTCCATGAGGTGAGTCTCGGTGCCGCGTACCTCGCCGGCCATCGAGGCCTCCTCGGCGACGATGTTCGGCGCGTTGTCCGAGTGGACCCGCCCGACGTTGACGCGGGTGGCTCCGTCGTCGTGGCGGGCGATGCCGTAGAGATTGCCGACGGCGTCGGCCATCGCCTGCACGGCGTTGCGGCCCTGTTCGGGGTGAGCGCCGGCGTGGGAGGGTTCGCCCGTGAAGACGGCGTCGAAGTGGGCGACGGCGAGGAAGCCGCCGACGCCGGCGATCACCTCGCCGGTGGGGTGGTCCAGGCCGATGTGAGTCGCCAGCAGGTAGTCCACGTCGTCGAGGTGGCCGCCCTCGACGACCGCCTTGCCGCCGCCGACGACCTCCTCGGCCGGCTGGAGCACCAGCACGAACGTGCCCTGGAAGTCACTCTCTTTGATCCGTTCGAGGACGCCGATGCCGATGGTGGCGTGGGCGTCGTGTCCGCAGGCGTGCATCGCGCCGGTCTCCGAGCGAAAGCCCTCTCGGGCGGGGTGGTGGTCCTCGCTCTCGGACTCAGACCGCGGCAGGGCGTCGATATCGGTTCGCAGGGCGACGGTCGGACCCTCGCCCTTCCGGAGAACGGCGACCGCGCCGGTGACGCCGCCAGCCATCGTCTCGACGAGGTCCGGGTCGGCACCGGCCTCGAGGGCGCGGTCGCGCCACTCGGCTATCTCCTCGTCGGGCGGGACGCCCATCCGCGCGTCGGGGTCGATGGCGTCCGGACCGACGTGTATCTCGTCCACGCCGATGCGCTCGAGTTCCTCGACGAGTCGGGCGGTCGTCCAGAACTCTCGCCAGGCGGGTTCGGGATGGCGGTGCAGTTCGCGCCGCAGCGACACGTACCGGTCGGTGACGGCCTCGCTCATACCTCAGCCTCGCGGGTCGGGTACATAAAGACACGCCGTCGCGGCGAGACCGCCCGGCGAAGCGCCGGCGATGGGTCGGGGGGCGGCGGTGACGCGGCGGTCAGCGGCCGCCGGCGCCGGTGTCGGCGGTGCGGTCCACCGAGACGGCCATCCGGACCGAGGCCGGCAGTTCGCGGTCGGTCACGTCGCGGACGAACTCCTCGCGGCCCACGATCTCGAGTTCGCGCTCGTACACGGTGTACCGCCACGGCGAGAACTCGCCGTCGTCGGGGTCCACGTCTGCCGGAGTCGGCGTGTCGGTGTCGGCGTCCCCCGACGGGAGCGGTCGAGTGACGCCGGGCGGTGACCGGCGGTACTGCGGGACGCTGTAGTTCGTCGAGGGCCGCGAGTGGGGGCCGGTGAGTTTGACGCCCTTGCGCTCTGCGGACTCCTTGATGTCCGCCGCGACCCGGTCGAGGGTCTCCCGGTCCCCACTCGTTAGCCTGAGTCGCGTGACGAACGCCACGCCGTGAGTCCGGGGGCGGCCCTCAAAAGCGCACCGTGTCGGGGGCCAGGTGGCGGAGCGGGACGAACCGCACGCGGCCGGCGACCGTTCGTGGAACCGACCAGACATGTCGGCCGGCCACGCACGGGGCACCGCCGAACGGGCCTCCGCTCGCGGTGGCCCGTTCCTGTCGGAAGTCGGTCAGGTCGCGGTATTCTCATTACGCCCGGTGGCTTACTGGACGACAATGACCGTGGAGGCGACGAGTGCCGGTGCTGTCCTGTTCCGGGACACCAGAGGCCGGCGCGAGTACCTGCTCATGAAGTCGCGGCCGGGGGACTGGGAGTTCCCCAAGGGCGGTGTCGAGAACGACGAGGAGTTACAGCAGACGGCCATCCGCGAGGTGAAAGAGGAGGCCGGCATCGAGGACTTCCGACTCGTGGACGGCTTCCGGAAGGACTACGACTACGTCTTCGAGGCGAACGGCAAGACGATCCACAAGACCGTTCACCTGTTCATCGCCGAGTCCTTCGAGACTTCGGCCGAACTCTCAGAGGAACACCGCGACCACCAGTGGCGCGACTACGAACAGGCCGTCAACACCATCACGCAGGACGGCCCCCGGGAGATCCTGAAAGACGCCGACGAGTTCCTCGACGAGCGAGCGGCGGCCGACGACGAGGCACCCGCCGAGGCCGAAGCGAAGGAGTCGTGACGGGTCGCGACCGGTGACCGGGAGGAAGCCGTCGCGCGCGGCGAGAGCGGCGGAGCCGTGCGACCGACGCCGCGAACCGACCGTCAGTCGTTAGCCCGTGGGGACCGCAGGCCAATCGTGAGCGAGGCCCCAGAGGGACTGCGACCGGCGCTGCCCATAGAGCGGGCCGTCGGCCTGGAGTGGTACGTCGCCGAGAGCGGGGGCACCGGCGGTCGCCTGCGGACGAGTCCGGCCGACTTCCGCGTGACGGAACTAGAGGCAGTGGACCACCAGCCGACCGACGCCGACCCGGGGGCGTACCCCCACCTCGTCGTGCGGGTGACGCTGCGAGACTGGGACACCAACGATTTCGCCCGCCAGCTCTCGAACCGCATCGGGATGAGTCGCGAGCGCGTCTCCTGGGCGGGGACGAAGGACAAGCGAGCGCACACGACACAGCTGTTCAGCCTCCAAGGCGTCGCGCCGGCGGACGTGCCGACCGTAGATGGTGCAGACGTCGAGATCGTCGGTCGCGCCGGGCGACCGGTGCTGTTCGGCGACCTCGCGGGCAACGAGTTCGAGGTGGTCGTCCGGGACGCCGGCGACCCCGACGCCGCGTTCGCGGTGCGGGAGGACCTCGCCGCCTTCGCGGCTGCCGGGGGCGACCCGACGGCGGACGGCGAGTTGCCGGGATCGGGGGACGAGGACCCGACGACGGTGGCGGTGCCGAACTGGTTCGGCCACCAGCGGTTCGGGTCGCGGCGGCCGGTCACTCACGAGGTTGGTCTCGCCGTCGTCCGCGGGGACTGGGCGGGGGCCGTCCGCCGCTACGTCGGCAACCCGCACGAGCGAGAACCGGAGCGGACGCGGGAGGCCCGCGCGTACGTGGACGACACGCAGGACTGGGCGGGCGCCCTCGACCGCCTGCCGCGGTCGCTTGACCACGAGCGGGCCATCTGTGCGGCGCTCGCGGGGACCGACGACCCGGGACCGGAGGACTACCGCGCGGCACTAAAGCGACTGCCCTCGAACCTCCAGCGACTGTTCGTCCACGCGGCCCAGTCGTACGCGTTCAACCGGATCCTCGGTCGGCGACTGGCGCGGGGACTGGCGCTGAACCGCCCCGTCGCGGGCGACGTGGTCTGCTTTCGCGACCGCGACCGCGACGACCCGGCTCTCCCGGTTGCCGTCCCCGACACCGGGCGGACACAGCGGGTGACCGAAGAGCGCGTCGAGACCGCCCGGCGACACTGCGAGCGAGGGCGAGCGTTCGTCACCGCACCGCTGGTCGGGACGGAGTCGGAACTCGGCGAGGGCGTCCCGGGCGAGATAGAGCGAGCGGTACTCGAGGACCTCAACCTGTCGCCCGGTGACTTCGACCTGCCCGGGGAGTTCGACTCGACCGGCGACCGGCGGGCGCTCGTCGTCGAGACAGACCTGTCGGTGCGTCGGGCGCCGCTGACGCTCTCTTTCGCCCTCCCGCCGGGGTCGTACGCCACCTCGCTGCTGCGGGAGGTCCTGCAGACCGACCCAAGACGACTCTGACGGATCACGGCGTTTAACCGTCCGAGCGCCCCGATATTCGGCGTGCACTGCCGGTCGTGTGGGTCGCCGCTGGAGCAGCCGGGTGACTACTGTCTTGTCTGTCACACGGCGAACGCGGAGGCGGTGGTTCTGGACCTCTCGCGGGACCGCGCGACGGTGACGCCGCTGTTCGACGGCGAGCCGCTCGGGGAGACGACGGTGACGACGGTCCCGGAGGAGGGAACTGCCCAGAGCGTGACCGACCCGAACCCGCGCGGGGAACTGCGTGCCTTCGCCGGCCGCGTCGCGGACGAGGTGCGGCGGCGACGGCCCGAACGGGTCTTCGTCGCCGGCGACCGCGACGTGGTGCGGGCGGTCCGCGCCGACCTCCACCACGAACTCCGTCGCGTGGACGGCGACGACCCGGTGGCGGCGGCCGTCGGAGGCGACGCCGGACCGCTCGACACCGTGGACACGCCACCCCGGGAGAAGATAGGCGGCACCCACTCGACGCTCATCGGCGGTCGCCGGGGACAGCGTGCCATCCAGACGGTCGCCGGCCACCCACACGTCAAGAAGGTGGTCCCCGGTCCCATCGACGCAGGCGGCACCGGCTCGCAGTCCGGTCTCCGCGCGAAGGCCACCCGGCCCGACGACAACGGCAACGTCCGCCTGCTCCTCCGGGACGGCTCGAGTGTGCAAGAGAACCGCGTCGTCACGACGGCGCGAGACCTGGAGACCGGTGAGCGCGTCCGGGCCGACCTCCAGACCGCACTCGCCGAGGAGGGACTGCGCTGACGCCCGGAGTCCACAAGACATACCCGTCGTAATTACATCTAATTAGGCATGGTCAGTCGGTACGACGCGGTGCTCGCGGGCATCCCGGTGCCGGCAATCGCGGGACTGGTCGCCGGCCACCTCACCGGGACGAAGATACCGACTGCACTGGGCTTTCTCGGTGCACTCCTGGTGATCGGACACGAGTTGCTGGTCGTCGGCCTCCCCGAGTGACGCCGGGCCGCGTCCGCGGAGACCGTCGTGCCAGCGTCGGTTTCACTTTCACCTCGCTCGCGGAACCGACTTAAGCCGGGCGCGACTACCGCCGGGCAGTGACCCGAATCGTGCACACTGCCGACACACACGTCGGCTACCAGCAGTACCACTCGCCGCGGCGCCGGGCGGACTTCCTCCGGGCGTTCGAGTCGGTGGTGGACGACGCCATCGCGGACGACGCCGACGCCGTCGTCCACGCGGGCGACCTGTTCCACGACCGCCGACCGGGACTCGTGGACATCCAGGGGGTCGTCGCCGCACTGCGTCGTCTCGCGGACGCCGACGTCCCCTTCCTCGCCGTCGTCGGCAACCACGAGACGAAGCGAGACGCCCAGTGGCTCGACCTCTTCGAGGACCTCGGCCTCGCGACCCGGCTGGGCCGCGAACCGGTCGTCGTCGGCGATACCGCGGTTTACGGGCAGGACTTCGTGCCGAAGGCCCGCCGGGCGGACCTCGACTACGACTTCGCGCCGGTCCCCGAGGAGGCCGACTTCGCCGCCCTCGTGAGCCACGGCGCCTTCGAGCCGTTCGCCCACGCCGACTGGGACACCGAGGCACTGCTCGCGGCTGCACCGGTCGCCTTCGACGTCCTGTTGCTGGGCGACATCCACCACGCCGGCCGGGAGGAGGTGGACGGCGTCCTCGGCACCTACCCCGGGTCAACGGAGCGGGCGAGCGCCGAGGAACGCGCCGAGCGCGGCTACAACATCGTAGCGTTCGACCACGACGACGCCGTGCCCGTCTCGGTGACGCGCCGGTCCGTCGCCGATGCCCGCGAGTTCGTCTTCGTTGACCTCGACCTGGAACCGGGCGAGGGCGAGACTCGCGTTCGTGAGGCCGTCCGCCAGTACGACCTCGACGACGCCGTCCTCGTCGTCACCGTCGAGGGCGAGGGCGACCCGGTGACGCCGGCGGCCATCGAGGAGTTCGCGACCGAGCGGGGGGCGCTCATCGCCCGGGTGAACGACCGGCGTGACCTCGGCGACGAGGCGGAGGCCGCCGACGTCACCTTCGCCGACCCCGACCGAGCCGTCGAACGCCGCCTCTCCGACATGGGGCTCAGCGAGGCCGCCCACGAGGTCGATGCCCTCGTCCGGGTCGCCGACGACGTGGCCGACTCGAACGTCCGCGAGGCGACCAAGCGCCGCGTCCGCGAGTACCTCGAGGAGGACCCCGGGGCCCTCGAACGCGTCGCCGACACGGACCC
>CAZEIO010000049.1:0-4708 GCA_964512525.1 uncultured Halobacteriales archaeon | reverse complement strand
CGACACGGTCGCCGGGACCGCCGAGGCCGCGACTCCGGGAGCGACGACCGACCGGGGGTCTGCGGGGGCGGCGAGCGGAGACGGGACCTCGGCAGGCGGCACGGAGTCGGGAGACAGCGCGGTGACGACAGGAGACCCGGACTCCGGAGACGCCGCAGAATCGACCGACGCCACGGACCCCGACGACACGGAGTCAACCGACGAGGTGGACCAGGCGTCCATGGAGGAGTACCTGTGAGGTTCGACCGCGTCCGCCTCCGGAACTTCAAGCCCTACGAGGACGCCGACCTCCGTCTCGACCGCGGCGTCAGCGTCGTCCTCGGGCCGAACGGCAGCGGGAAGTCCTCGCTTCTGGAGGCCTGTTTCTTCGCGCTCTACGGCTCGAAGGCCCTCGACGACGTGAACCTCGTGGACCTGATCACCCGCGGCGAGGACGAGGCCGAGATCGAACTGTGGTTTACGCACGACGGCGACGCGTACCACGTCCGCCGCCGCCTGCGGGCGACCGACGACCGCGCCCGCACCGCCGAGTGCGTCCTCGAGACGCCGGACGGACCCGTCGAGGGCGCGACGAACGTCCGGACCCGCGTCGTCGAGATGGTGCGGATGGACGCCGACGCCTTCGTCAACTGCGCCTACGTCCGGCAGGGCGAGGTGAACAAGCTCATCCACGCCACGCCGAGCGAGCGCCAGGACATGATCGACGACCTCCTCCAGTTGGGACGACTGGAAACCTACCGCGAGCGGGCGAGCGAGGCGCGCCTCGGCGTGGACGACCTCGTCGAGAGCCAGCGGGAGGTGGCCGACAACCTCGCGGAGCAGATCGAGGAGAAGGAGGACCGCGACCTCCCGGCGCGGCTGAACGACCTCGAGTCCCAGCGCAACGAGGTGGAGGCCCAGATAGAGCGCTTCGAGGAGAACCGCGAGCAGGCTCGCGAGACCCGCGACGAGGCACAGGCCGTCCTCGACCGCCACGAGGAGGCCCGCGAGGAACTCGAGGAGATAGCCGAGACCGTCGAAGACCTCCGCGAGACGGTCGCCGAGACCGAAGGCGAGCGAGACGACCTGCAGGAGACGATCGCGGAGGCCCGCGAGCGACGCGAGGACCGCGAGAGCGAACGAGCGACCCTCCTCGATGGTCTCGACGCCGCCACGCTCCGCCCCGACCCCGACCTGTTCGGCCCGGTCGAGGGGGACGACGGGACCGACGCCGCCGACGGGGTGGACCTGCCCGACGCCGAGACACTCGCCCCCGGAAGCGACGCCGACCCGGCGGCAGTCGAGGCGGCCCTCGCGGCACTCGAGACGGTCGCCGACGCCGTCGCGGACCGACTGAACGAGGCCGAGGTCCGCGAGCGAGAACTGTCGAACGAGCGCGACCGTCTCCGAGAGCGGGCCGAGGAGCGCGAGTCGGAGGCCGAGTCGAAGCGAGCGGAGGCCGAAGACCTCGCCGAGGAGGTGACGACGGCGCGCGAGACGCTCGCCGAACGGCGGGAGCGTCTGGAGAGTCTCGACGACGCCATCGCCGACATCGAGGAGCGGTTCGCGGACGCGCCGGTGGAACCGGACGGCGTCGAGGAACACCTCGAGGACCTCGAGGCAGAACGGGAGGCGGCGGCGGAGACGCTGGCCGACCTGCGGGCGGAGCGCGACCGCCTCGCCGACCGCATCGAGGAGGCCGAGCGACTGCTAGAGGCCGGCAAGTGTCCCGAGTGTGGCCAGCCGGTCGAGGACTCCCCGCACGTGGACCGCCTCGCGGAGGACCGCGAGCGCCACGCGAACCTCGAGGACGAGGTATCCGACCAGGAGGCGACGGTCGAGGACGTCGAGGAGCGGGTCGCCGCGGCCGAGGAACTGCGGGAGGCCGCCCGAGAACTCGACCGACGGCGGGACACCCGTGGCGACGTCGAGCAACTGATCGAGGAGAAGGCAGCGAGCGTCGCCGACGACGAGGAGCGCGTCGAGCGACTCCGAGAGGAGGCCACGGAGCGCGAGGAGGCCGCGGCCGAACTGCGCGAGCAGGCCGCGGAACTGGCGGCCTCGCTGTCGGCCGTCGAGGAGCGAGTGTCGGCGCTCGAGACCGCACGGGAGCGGCTCCACGAGGGCATCGAGCGCGTAGAGCGGGTCGTCGAGGTGGACGAACGAGTGGCCTCGCTGGACGAGGAGATAGAGCGGGCCCAGGCGGAGCGCGAGCGCCTCGCGGAACTGAACGACGAGCGCCGAGAGCGGCTTGCAGACCTGCGAGAGCGCCGGGAGGCACTCCGCGAGGAGTTCGACGAGGAGACCGTCGAGACGGCACGCGAGGAGCGCGACCGGGCCGTCGATTACCTCGACGACGTGACCGAGAAACTCGAGGAACTGGCGGAGCGGCGCGACGAGTTGCGCGAGCAGATCGGCGCGGTGAACGCCGAACTCGAACAGCTAGAGGAACTGCGCGAGAGGCGCGAGACGGTCACGGCGAAGCTGTCGGCGCTGTCGTCCCTGCACGACGAGGTGTCGTCGCTAGAGACGACGTACGGCGACCTGCGGGCGGACCTGCGCCGACGCAACGTCGAGGTGCTCGAGCGCATGCTCAACGACACGTTCGACCTGGTGTACGGCGGCGACTCCTACGCCGGCATCGACCTCGGAGCGGACTACGAACTGACCGTCTTCCAGAAGGACGGCGAGCCGCTCGACCCGGAACAGCTGTCGGGCGGCGAGCGGGCGCTGTTCAACCTCTCGCTGCGGTGTGCGATCTACCGGTTGCTCGCGGAGGGTGTCGAGGGTACCGCCCCACTGCCGCCGCTCATCCTCGACGAGCCGACGGTCTTCCTCGACTCGGAACACGTCTCCCGGCTGGTGGACCTCGTCGAGGAGATGCGCGACCTCGGCGTCGAGCAGATAGTCGTCGTGACGCACGACGAGGAACTCGTCGGCGCCGCCGACAGCGTCGTCCGGGTGCGGAAAGACGCCACCACAAACCGCTCGACGGTGACCCGCGACGACGCCGGAGCGGTGGCAGTGGACGGACCGCCCGCCGAGTGACTCAGGCCTCCCGGAGCCGTTCGACTGCCGCGACGGCCGTTCGCGTCGGCCGGTACGCGCGACCGCCGCCGAGTGCCGCGTCCGTCTCGACCCGCTCGACCAGTCCCGCGGCCTGCAGTTCCGCCAGCGCCCCGTGGAGGTCCGACTCACAGAGTGCGGTGGCGTCGAGCAGCGTCCGGACCGGCGTCACGCCGTCGCGTTGCGGTACTGCGCCGTCGTCGCCGTCGGCGTCCGTCGCGGGGTCGGCCCGGTCCACGAGTTCGACGAGGAGTCCGAGCGTTCGCTCGTCGTGGACGGCGGTGAGGACGCGGCGAACCGGGGCGGCGACGGTCCCGGCGACGGCCGTCAGCGGCGGTTCGTCGGTGCGCTCGAGGCGGTCGGCAGGCAGGTAGCGTCGCTCGCCGGTGTCCGGGTCGCGGACGAGCCAGGAGTCGCCGCTGGCCTTCAGGAGGACGTACCGGTCCCCGGGTGTCGCATCGTCGTCGCCGGCGGCCACGACCCGGACAGTTCGCATCGATCGTCCTCGGGCGTCGCGGAACAAGAGGCTACCGACAGGGCGACGCTGCTCACTGGCCCGCGTCGGCGTCGACGCCGCCGCGGTGCGGGTTGGTGCGGTACTTGTAGTAGCCGTAGAGCGCGAGGACGGTGCCCACGAACAGCAGTCGGCCGCCGAGTTCGAGGTCGTTCCCGAGCGTCGCGAGGAGGAGACCGGCCCCGAACGCGAGGAGGGCGGCGTTGAACACGACGACGAGGTACCAGAAGGAGAGCCAGAGGCCCTCGGGCACCTCGACGCCCGGCGAGTCCGCGTCGGTCGCCTCCTCGGGGTCGGGTTCGACCGCGTTCGGGTCGGGCACCTCGACTGAGGGAGAGGGCAGGTCACGAGTGGGGTCGGGCGCCGTGACGCTCTCCTCGGAGTCGGTCGTGGCGTCCGCCTCGGCGTCCTCCGCCGACGGGACGCCCCAGTCCTCGCTCGGCACGCTGTCACCGAGGAACGAACGGGAGGAAAGCGTTACGTCCTGTCGGCGAGCGAGACGGCGGCGGTCGTCTCGACCCACGCGAGGGGGTTCTGCGCGTCGTAGAGGACGACCGTGTCCTCCTCGCGGTAGGCCTCGACGGAGGCCACCGGGTCTTCTGTACCGGCCGTCCACTCCTCGTTCGTGCCGTCTCCCCGTTCGTTTGCGTGGTCGGTCATGCGACGTACCCTGTGGAACGGTAACTGTTCACACGTCATATAGCTTGTCGCCGCCACGCACGCCGGCGTCCCCGCGGCGGAGTTCGGGACGGGGCGGGCCGTGCAGGGTCTCGGCACCCAGAGTCCGTCCACCGGCCGGGGCCGTACGGAGAGGACGTCCCGGGCGAGTCGCGGAATCCGCGGGTTTTTCACCCGTGACGCGCACCATACGAGTATGCAGGGTAACCTTCCACCGGAGGCCCAAGAGAAACTCGAGGAACTACAGGACCTCCAAGACACCGCACAGCAGGTCGCCGTCCAGAAGAACGAGGCCGAGACCCAGTTGACCGAGTCCGAGAACGCCCTCCAGGAACTCGACGACATCGACGAGGACACTCCCATGTACCGCGAGGTCGGCGACCTCCTCGTGAAGACGGACTACGAGACTGCCCGTGAGGACCTCGAGGAGAAGGTCGAGAGCCTCGAGATGCGCGTCGAGAACCTCGACCG
>CAZEIO010000048.1:4710-11879 GCA_964512525.1 uncultured Halobacteriales archaeon | reverse complement strand
ACTCGACCGTGCCGCCGATGTTCATTCCGATGGTGTCGGTCACGCCCATCTCGTCCTCGACGTAGCCCGCCAGTTCCGGCACCGCGACGACGGTGGCGTCCGCCACCGCAGGGACGTGGGCGACGTGGTCGGCGTGGCCGTGCGTCAGCAACACGTAGTCCGGGTCGAGCGTCGCCGGGTCCACGCTCGTCATCGGGTTGTCGAAGAACGGGTCGATCAGCAGGTCGGTGTCGCCGAGGGTGACGTGCCACGTCGAGTGGCCGTGATAGGTGAGTTCCATCGCGCACAGCGGTACGCCCGCAACCGGCATAAACCCACGCTGAGACCCGACCGGGGCGGCACAGGCCGGCGTCGAGACCCGTCACCCGCGCCGGCTCAGTCGTCCAGCGGGAGTTCGTCCGAGAGCGCCCGCCGGAGCGAGCGGTAGCCGCCTGCCGACCCCACGACGACCACCGCGACCCCGACCGCGAGCAGTGTCGGGTCGTCGCCGAACAGCCAGGAGACGATCCCGAGGTTCACGAGTGCCGTCACGCCGACGACCGCCGCCGCGACGCGTTCTGTCGTCCACTCCATACCCGCCGGAGACCCGCTGGCGTGTTCTGTCTTCGGGTCGGAGCCGGACCGTTCATGTCACTCGGCCGCCTTCGACGGCCGTGCTCGCGCTAGACCTGGAGAACTTCGCGGTCGAGTTCGACGACGGCACCCTGAAGACGGTCGGTGCGCCGAACAAGGCCGCCACGGCGAAACTGTACGACGCGACGACGGCCGAGGCCAGGGAGTTCGGCGACAGTCTCGTGAAGGTCGCCGCCGAAGACGAGGCGGGGAACCGAGTAGAGGTCGCCCTCGACGAGGACGGTCTCCGCGCTCTGCGGTCGGACCTGCGCGACCTCGAGATGGGCGAGGAGTGACCGGGCTTCGACCGATCCGCGTCAGTCGGTGTACGGCGCACAGACCATCTCGACGCCGTCCTCGAAGTCCACGGTCGGCTCCCAGCCGGTCGCCTCGCGCAGTTTCGAGACGTCGAACCGCTGCTGGTAGTTGTAGTTGGTCAGCGGCACCGGCTCGTACTCGGGGTCGATGTCCGTGCCGAGGGCCTCGTTCAGGAGGTCGATCGTCTCGTTGAACGAGAAGTTGCGACCGGTGCCGACGTTGTACGACCCCTCGAGGCGGTGGTCGGCGACGGCCTCCATCGCCCGGACCACGTCGGTGACGTGGACGTAGTCGCGGGTCTGACTGCCGTCGCCCCAGAGGACGGGCGTGCCGCCGTCGGCCATCTTCGCCGCCCACTGGGAGACGGTGTTTGCGTACTCGCCCTTGTGGCTCTCGTTGCCGCCGTACCCCTGGTACACCGACGAGAAGCGGGTCGAGGCGACCGCGAGGTCGTCGTAGAACTCGTTGTAGTACTCCATGTAGTGGTCGCGAGCGAGCATCGACGCCTCGTAACAGGTCGCCGCCGTCACGGGGTCGTCCTCGCGTGCCGGCGGGTCGTCAGAGTACATCGAGGACGTGCCGGCGAACACGAACGTGTCGGCGTGCTCGCGGGTGCGTTCGAGGACGTTCACCATCCCCTCGACGTTGACCCGGGTGCCACGCTGGGGGTCCTCCTCGAGCATCGACCGCGAGGACAGTGCCGCGAGGTGGAAGACGACGTCCACGTCGGCGGGCCAGTCGTCGTCGAGGACCGAGGCATCGACGAACTCCACCCGGGAATCGAGGT
Organism: uncultured Halobacteriales archaeon; assembly: GCA_964512525.1. Lineage (GTDB taxonomy): Archaea > Halobacteriota > Halobacteria > Halobacteriales > SW-7-71-33 > SW-7-71-33. The sequence continues at coordinate 10,162 of CAZEIO010000048.1, read as the reverse complement.
TCTCGGCCGTCCCGAGGAAGAGGTCGTCGAGGGCTATCACGTCGTTGTCCTCGGCGAGGTGGTTGGCGAGCGTGGACCCGACGAACCCTGCGCCCCCGGTGACGAGGACGCGCTTCTCGTGCATGGACGGGGGAACTGACGGCGCGGGCAAGTGCGTGTCGGTTCGGGCGACGCCGACAGCGGCGCGTGTCGGCTGCCGGTACCGTTACACGTCGTCCGGTAGAAGGGGTCGGTCGTGACGGAAATCGAGGCCACCTCGGCCGGGACGACGCCGCGAACGGCACTCAGGCTGGCGATCTACTACCGGGCACTCGCGACAGTCGCGTTCCTCCTCGGCGGTGGTATCGCGGCCGTCGCCCTCTGGGCCGGACTCGGCGACGCGGTCGGTGTCCTGACCAGCGGCCTCTTCGAGGAGGGCGTGGTCAACCGGGCCGCGGCCGCCGCGAACGTCCCCGTGGCCGTCGGCGGCACCGTCGTCGGCGTCCTAGTGTGGCAGGTCGGGTCGGCCGCCGCCTTCTACTGGACGTTCACGAGGGCACTCGACTCGGAGACTGCCGAGACGGTCCCGGACGAGGAGACCACCCCAGGCCAGACGACGAGAGAGGAGGAAGCGACGGACGCAGAAGCGGGCGGAGACACCCCGTCCGACGGGGTGTAGTCCGCGCCGGACGACCGCGAGAGACGGAGACCACCGACGGCGGGACGACGGACCGATCCCGTAGCGTTGGGGCACGTTTTAAGACCGTGACAGACCAACGGTATGCAATCACATGTCGTCCATCGAACTCACCCCGAGTCAGCGCACGATCCTCGGTGCGCTGGTGAACCTCCACCGCGAGCAGGAGTCCGCGGTCAAGGGCGAGACCATCGCGGAGGAGGTTGACCGCAACGCCGGCACCATCCGCAACCAGATGCAGAGCCTCAAAGCACTCCAACTCGTGGAGGGCGTCCCCGGGCCGAAGGGCGGCTACAAGCCGACGGCCCGCGCCTACGACGTCCTCGAGGTCCAGCGCATGGACGAACCGGCGGCGGTCCCGCTCAGCCGGGACGGCGAGACGCTCGAGGGACTGAACGTCGAGTCGATCGACCTCACCAGCGTCCACCACCCCGAGGAGTGTCGCGCCGAGGTGTACGTCCAGGGTTCCATCCGCGACATCCACGAGGGCGACGAGGTCAGCGTCGGCCCGACGCCGCTGTCGAAACTCGTCATCGACGGGGTCGTCGAGGGGAAAGACGACACCGAGAACGTCATCATCCTCACCATCACCGAGATGGTCGCGCCCGCCGAGGACCCCGCGAAGTAAGGTCGCCCGCTCGCAGCTCCCGCCGGTTCTCGGGGCCGTCTGCCTGCCCGATACCGTCCGGCCTCGACGGTCCGGTATCCACGTCCGTTCTGCACTGTCACTCCGGCACCCCCACCCGTTCACCACCGCAGACGCACCGCCTCGGCGCCACCGGAATTAACTCCGCCTCGTCGCTACCCTGTCTCGTGATTCCGACGGAGCGTCTCTGGGAGGTTCACACCGGACGGCTCGCGACCCTCGTCGGCGCAGCCGTCGTCGCCTCGGCGGGTGCGACCGTCGTGGCGGCCCTGACCGGCGGCGGTCCCCTCGTCGAAGTCGCCGCGTTCGTCCTCGTCGGAGGCGTCGTCCTCGGTGCGGTGAAGCGCCGACAGTTCGGACGGTGGACCCGCACCGCCGACCGCGTCGTCGGCGAGCGACCGCCACTCGGCGTCCTCGGCGGCCTGCCGACCATCGAGGTGGACGCCGAGGGGCAGACGGTCCGTGTCGAGCGGACTTCGACGCTCGAGGCGGCACCCGACGACGGGACCGCGAGCGTGGACGGCCTCGACGGCGTGACGACGGTGTTCTCGACGCCTATCGACGGCGAGTTCGCGGGGGAGTTCGAGGTGCTCGGCCACTGGCAACCGGGCCGCGACCGCGAGTGGCGGACACTCGACACCGGCGACGACCGCTACGCGGTCCGGGCGGCCGACGAGGCGGTCCCGGCGGCAGTCGTGACGCCCGCCGTCGAGGCGGCACTCGACGACCTCCCGGCCGTCGGCGTCCTGACGGTGAACGGCTACGCCGGCGAGGTGCGACACGTGCTGGAGACGCCCGTCTCGGACCCGGGCGAGGTAGCGCACAACGCGACGGCGGTTGCCCGACTCGCTCGGGCGGCCGCCGCCGCCGAGGTGTTCCGAGACGGGTCGTCCAGAGATCCCACGCCCGGGTCGAGAGGCAACCGTGATTCGGAGGCTTTGTAACTCGCTGGACCGGAGGACCTGTCAATGACTACAGTCGCGGTTCTGGGATCGGGGTACGCGGGGGCGAAGGCAGCCCAGCGACTCGACCGCGAGCGGTCGCGGATTCCAGGCGACGTCGATCTGGTGTGGGTCTCGGACCACGACTATCACCTCGTCCTCCACGAGGCTCACCGCGTCATCCGCGACCCGGAGGTGGCAGACGACATCACCGTGCCGGTAGCCGAGATAGCACCCGGCGCACGGTTCGTCGAGGGACGCGTCGAGAGCGTGGACGTCGGAGAACACACCGTCTCGGTCGCCGGCGGTCCCGACGTCGAGTACGACTACGTCCTCGTCGCACTCGGCTCGGAGACGGCCTTCTACGGCATCCCCGGCGTCGAGGAGAACGGCCTGACGCTGAAGAACCTCGACGACGCGATGGCGATTCACGAGGCCGTCGCCGGCGCGGCGAGGGCGGCGACGACGGACGACCCCGCCCGGGTCGTCGTCGGCGGGGCGGGACTGTCCGGCATCCAGACCGCCGGCGAGGTCGCGGAGTACCGCGACCACCACGACCTGCCCATCGACGTCAGACTGGTGGAGGCACTCGACGACGTGATGCCGGGTCACGGCGACGGCATCCAGCGCGCACTACGCCGTCGGCTCGAGGACGCGGCCGTCACCGTCACGACGGGCGACCCGATCACGCAGGCCACCGAGGACGAGATACAGTTCGACGAGAGCGACCCCCTCCCGTACGACGTGTTCGTCTGGACGGGCGGAATCACCGGCTGTGACGCACTAGAGCACATCGACGTGGAGCGAGACGAGCGCTCGCACCGCGTGCTGACGGACGTGACCTTCCAGACCTCCAACGACCGGGTGTTCGCGCTCGGCGACGCCGCCGTCGTCGAGGGAGCGGACGGCGACAACCCCGCACCGCCGACCGCCCAGGCCGCGTGGCAGGCCGCCGGCGTCGCCGCCGAGAACCTCCTGCGGACCGTCGAGGACCGGCCGCTGGAGCGCTGGACGTTCGAGGACAAGGGCACCCTCATCTCCGTCGGCGAACGTGCCGTCGCTCACGACGTGATGTACTTCCCGGTGCGGACCTTCGGCTCGCTGCCGGCGAAGTTCCTCAAGAAGTTCGTCGCCGCCCGGTGGATAGCAGACATGGGCGGCTGGCGGCAGGCCATCGGTGCCTGGGGGTCGCTGTAGCGACCGTCCCCGTCGCCGTCGCTCTCGCCACCCCGCCTCAGTCGGCGTCGAGGTCCACGCTCAGTCCCGGGTGCCAGCGGTCCACGCCCGCGGCTGCCTTCTCGCGGTCCATCGCCGCGAGGATGGCCGCCGCGAGCGAGGCGGTCTCCGCGGCCGTCGTGTCGCCCTCGGTCGCGAACTCGCCGGTCTCGCGGTCGGCGTACACCGTGCAGACGGCGCCCGCACGCAGGCCGAACAGGCTCGCGAGAGTGAGGATCGACGCCGCCTCCATCTCGATGTTCTTCACGCCCGCTCGCCTCAGGCCCTCCAGTAACTCGTCGGCGTCGGTCGGTTCGTAGCCGCCGAACGCGGGGCGGGCCTGTCCCGGGTAGAAGGAGTCGGCGGTCATCGTCACGCCGACGTGGTAGTCGTGGCCGAGTTCCTCGGCGGCCGCCACCAGCGCGCTCACCACCTCGTCGTGTGCCGTCGCGGGGTAGTCCTCGCGGACGTAGGCGTCGCTGGTGCCCTCCTGTCGCACCGCGCCGGTGGTGATGACCAGGTCACCCACCGCCATGTCGGGCTGGATGGCACCACACGACCCGACCCTGACGAACGTGTCCGCGCCGACGCGGGCGAGTTCCTCGACCGCGATGGCGGCCGCGGGCGACCCGATGCCGGTGGAGGTGACCGACAGCGGTTCGCCGTCGTACTCGCCGGTGGCCGTGCGGAACTCGCGGTGTCTTGCCACCGTCGTCGCGTGGTCCCAGAGGTCGGTCACGACGTCAACTCGCTCGGGATTGCCCGGCAGGAGGACGGGGCCGGCCACGTCGTCGGGGCCAACCTCGAGGTGGTACTGGACGTCGGCGTTCGGGTCCTCGCTGTCCCGGTGTGTGTCTTCGGTCACGATGCCGCCGTCGCTCCCGGCCCGCAAGAGCGTTGTGTCGGCGGCAGGTCGCCGACCGACGGCGTCTCACCCCTCGCGGGCGCCCTGGACCCCGAGGTCTGCGGCCCCGATGGCGTCCGGCAAGAGGTCGCCCAGGCGGTAGGTCACGAGCGCCGACTCGTCGCCCGCGGGGTCCGTCGCCACTCCGTCGCCCTCTGCCGGCGGGTCACAGACCACCCGGAGGTCGTCGTCGCAGAACTCCGCGAGCGTCTGGCGGCACATCCCACAGGGCAGGACGCCGTCGCCCGCGGCCGAGGCCACCGCGAGGCGGTCGAACTCGCGGTGCCCCGCGGCGACGGCCCCGCCGAGGGCCACCTCCTCGGCGTGGAGGCTGTTGCTGTAGTTCGCCACCTCGACGTTACACCCCGTGAACAGGTGGCCGTCGGCCGTCAGGAGCGCCGCCCCGACGCCGTACTCCGAGTAGGGGGCGTACGACTCCGCGACGGCCGCGCGGGCGGCGTCGAGGAGGTCGGCGTCGCTGACCGTCTCCTGCGAGCGGGAAGCGCCGGTCTTCCGGTCGTCGCCGTCGGTCATGAAACCTCGTCACCACTCTCGGGACAAGTACCCGTCGGCAGGCGCCCGTCAGTCGAGTACCGTGACGTCGTGGCGACCCCGCCAGCGGTACCGGCGACCACCCCAGACGAACGTGCGACGAGCGACTGCGTAGACGAGAAGCGACGCCTGGAAGAGTGCAGCGGGGTACGCAAGCAGGACGGCGGGGCGGCGGACACCGAGCGACCGGTACACCAGCGCGACCCCACCGGTCAGGACGACCGCGGCGAGGAGTGGAAACAGCACCGACAGCACCGCCGTCGCGAGCGAGAAGGGCGTGCCGACGGCGAATCCCGGCGGGGCGTGTCGCGGCCCGAGCGTGGCGGCCACCGTGTACAGCGGTTCGAGGAGGGTCGCGAGCGGGTCCCGGCCGGCGAACACCGGCGTCTCGCTCGCCGGGCCGTGTGACTCGTAGTCGGCGTGCAGCGTCGCGAGCCAGCCCGGTGGATGTCGGAAGTCGTCGTCGGCGGGCGGTCGTCGTCACCGTCGTCCTCACCCATCGGCGGCGTCGGCGACGG
>CAZEIO010000048.1:2663-4610 GCA_964512525.1 uncultured Halobacteriales archaeon | reverse complement strand
ACGAGTCGCATCGCCGCCGTCTTGCGGTCCTCCGGGCAGTCCACGTTCACCTTGCGGTACGGACGCTCCGTGACGGGCGCTCGTAGTGCCGCGAGACCGTCCGCCCCGGCCACGAGCGCCGCGACGACGGTCGCGGTGGCGACGCCGTCGATCCAGCCGCCCCAGTCGTGGTGGACGTGCTTCCACGGTTCGCCGGCAAAGACGACTCGCGTGCCCGCAGTGCCCGCCGCCCGCGCCGCGGCGACACCCTCGTGGAGGGCGCCGAGTCGAACGCGCTCGATTCGGCCTCCGGCGGCGGTCACCCGCTCGTCCACGCGGGCGGAGGCGTTCGGCGTCGTCACCACGACCGGGTCGTCCGCTCCCGACCGCCGGACGTAGTGCTCGGCCAGTATCGCGAGAACGGTGTCCTCGTGGACCACCTCGCCGCGCCGGTCGAGGACCACCGTCCGGTCGGCGTCGCCGTCGTGTGCGATCCCGAGGTCGAACGCCTCGTCGGTGCCGTGGGCGTCGGCGACGAGACGGCGGAACTCGGCGAGACTCTCCGGCGTCGGCTTCGACTCCCGCGCGGGGAAGGCACCGTCCACGTTCGCGTTGATCGCGACGGCGTCTGCACCCATCGCTCCGAGTACCTGCGGGGTCGCGACACTCCCCATACCGGTACCACAGTCCACGCCGACCCGCAGGCCGGAGAGCGGTCGGATGGCGTCGGCCGGCGCCCACCGACCGTCGCCGTCGCGGCGGTGCGCGACTACGCCGCCGGCCCCGACGGTGCGGGTGAACGCGGCCAGGTCGGCACGGTAGTCCGTGAGGACGGCCACCCGCTCGGTGTCGCCCCAGTCGTCCCACCGCACCGGCGGGTCCGGGTCCTCGGTGGCCGCCGCGATTCGCTCCTCGGCGTCGCTGTCGTACTCGATCCCGTCCACGAACAGTTTCAGGCCGTTGTCGGCCGGCGGGTTGTGGGAGGCGGTGACCATCAGGCCCCGTCGGCCTCGCGAGGCGTATGCCAGCGCCGGCGTCGGGACCTGCCCCAGACGGCGGACGTCGGCCCCGGCGGCCTGGAGGCCGGCGGCGACGGCGTCAGCGAGACCGGACCCCGTCGTGCGACCGTCGCGACCGACGACGAACTCCCGGCCGTCACGACCGGCCGCACGCCCCACGGCGAGGGCCACCTCGGGCGTCACCTCGTCGCGTACCGGTCCCCTGATGCCGGCGGTGCCGAACAGCGTCATCGGCTGGCAGTTCCCCGGCACGGCACTTCAAACGCCGGATCGCGGACGGGCCACGACCGGAGCGGTCGGAGTCGCCAACGTCGGCGCTCGCGCACAGGCTCAGTCGGACTCCGATTCCGTTCGCGTGGCCACGGCGCCGCCATCGCGCCAGCGAAGTGCCGCGGCGACGCCGACGACCACGACTGGTATCGACAGCACCCACCCGACGACCGGCGCCAGTCCCGCCGACGACGGGTACCGGAACGGGCCGACGACGAACGGCGCCGGGGGCACGAGCGCCACGGCGTACCCGGCGAGCAGCGCCGTCGGCCGTCGCGTCCGCCCGACGGCGTAGTCCGACCGCCCGAGGAGTGCGGTGGCGACGCCCACCACGAGGACGGGAATCCAGAACACGAGTGCGACGTTGGGCGGCAGGAATCCCGAGTTGTCCCAGACCGTGACCCGGTAGTAGGTCCCATCGGCGGAGACGCAGTGGAACCCGTTGCCTAGCGACACGTGGTCGCCGGCGGCGTCGAGGTTCGGCATCGTCCCACGGACGGTCGTCTCGCCCCGTGTGCGGGCACGGCGGAACGCCCGTCGCTCGCGGTCGGTGAGTCCGTCCAAGCGGTGGAAGCCGTTGACGGCCCGGACCTCCGGGGGCATCGTCCGGACCCGTTCGACGGCGTAGCGACGACTCCCGTTGGCCGCCCGGTCGCCGGTCGGGCCGAACGCGTACAAC
>CAZEIO010000048.1:0-2563 GCA_964512525.1 uncultured Halobacteriales archaeon | reverse complement strand
CCCCAGATCTGGGGGACGACGAGGACGACGACGCCCACCCCCACGGCGGCGAGGGCGAGCGCCGGGAGTCGGTCGCCGTCGACGCCGAGGTCCACCCTCATCGTCGATCATCGTGTGTGGTCTCGTCGGTAAGTGTCTTGTCACGCTAGCGTCACGACGGTCGAGTCGGTCACGCCGGAGAACGCCGGCCGTAGGCTCCCGACCGGAGCTTGGTACCCGGACGCAGGAGGGCGCGTGGGTCGCCGGACCGTCGGGACGGGGGCGGGACCCGTTCAGAGTTCGACGCCGCTCGGGATCAGCGAGTGCTTGCGAAGGAGGTTGCCCCCGTCGTTGTACACGAGGAAGGTGGCCTTGTCGTAGGTGACGACCTCGTCCTCGTCGATGCGGACGGTGATCTGGTACCGGGTGTCGTCGTCCGGGCGTTCCTCGCCGTAGCGGCGGGCGGCGCGGACGAAGTTCATGACCGTCTCGGCGTCCCGGTTGAGTTCGAGGACGAACTCGCCGGTGACGCGGTTCGTGAGGCTGAACACGCCTGCCGCGTCGGGGTCGTCGAGCGCCGTCCGGAGGCGGAAGGCGGCGTCGGTCTCGTCGGCATCGAGGGGGATGTCCTCGTGGCCGGTGAGGCGCGATCGAAGCGTCGATTCGGGACCGTCGAAGTCGATGGTTACGCGGGGCTTCTCGGGGTCACCCTCGGTATCGACCCAATCGATCGCCTCGATCTGCAGGCTGAAGTAATCGCGCCTCATTCCGTACGCCGCCTACGCCCCCGGGTGATAAGAACGTAACGCTGGGGGAGACCGCCGCCGACCGCGAGACCGGCGGGACGGGACTGGTCCGACCGGCGCAGTTCGACGACGAACCCGCTCCAGATCCGGCGACCTGTACGGAGCAGGACGGCCGACGCGGGTTTTATGTACTGGCCCGACCGACCGAGGGACGAATGTCACCTTGGGTCAAGGCCAAGTACGCCAGCGAACTCGCGGTGCTGTCTGCGTGGCTAGCCGCCCTCATCCCGTGGAACGTGAGCTACACCGACCCGCTCATCGGCGAGGGTCGCCTGCTGTACGTTCGCTTTCCGTTCTTCCAGGTCAAGTACAACTTCGGTCTCCCCATCGGGAAGGCGATCCGAATCGACCATCCCGTCAGCGCCGCGCAGTTCCAGCAGGGACAGGGACTGGAGTTGCCGTACCAGGTCTGGGCGGTCGGCGCCGCCGTCCTCGGGCTCGCCGTGCTCCTCTCGTTTCTCTACTACTTCTTCGAGGACCGCGTCGAGGCCGGGCCGGTGGACCCCGTCCGCCTGATGGGCGCGGTCATCGGTCTCGGCGGAGTCACGCTCGGCGTGGCGACGTACTACCTCTACGTCCAGGGCTTTCCCGGCCTGCAGGTGCCCCTCGGTCTCCTCCTCATCGGCGCTCTCGCGGCGGTGTTGCTGACCGTGGACCGCAGCGAGGGCGTCGGAACCGGGGCGGACCCGACCGACCCCGAGGCCGACCTGGAGACCTGATCGGGGAGTCGTGGACCGTCACCGGGCCACCTCATTTAAGAGAGCAGGTACACAATCTTCAGTAACTGATGTCTGGCGACGCGGACCGGTCACCGTCGGGAGTGCCCACGCGAGAGGCGACCGCGAGCGACGCCCGCGAGGACGACGAGTCCCTGCTCGGGCGGATTCGACGGAGCATCGCGGTCCTCCGGCCCGGCAGCGTGGAGATAGCGCCGTACGACCCCGACGACGGACCGCTCGTCACCTTCGACGGCCTCGCCGGCTACGAGGAGGTCGAGCGCTACTGGCTGAACGCACCGTACTCGTTCGTCTCCATCAACTACGACGAGGAGGACAACTCCCACTTCTACTACGCCGTCGAGCCAGAACTCGACGAGGACGAGTACGAACTGCTGGAGATGCTGTTCGACGACATCCGCGACCCGCTGGTGTACCGCGAGGACCTCTCGACGGAGAACCAGGCGGTCGAGCGCCTCCTGCGAGACGCGCTGGCGGACTACCTCGCTCGCTACGGCGTGACCGTTGACGAACAGACGGCACACAAGCTGTTCTACTACCTCTACCGGTCGTTCCGGGGCTACGGCCGCCTCGACCCCATCATGCACGACCCCAAGGTCGAGGACATCTCCTGTGACGGCTACGGACTCCCCATCTTCGTGTACCACGGGGACTACACCGACATCGAGACCAACGTCTCGTTCGACCGGGAGAACCTGGACGACTTCGTCGTCCGCCTCGCCCAGCAGTCGGGCCGGCACATCTCCGTCGGGGAACCCATCGTCGGCACGACGCTGCCGGACGGCTCCCGGGCCGAACTCGCCCTCGGCGAGGAGGTGACCCCCCGCGGGTCGGCGTTCACCATCCGGAAGTACGCCGAGGAGCCGTTCACTCCGATCGACCTCATCAGGTACGGCACCTTCGACGTGGACCAGATGGCCTACCTCTGGCTGGCCATCGAGCACAACAAGTCGCTCATCTTCGCGGGCGGCACCGCCTCGGGGAAGACGACGTCGATGAACGCCGTCTCGATGTTCATCCCGCCGCGGTCGAAGGTGCTCA
>CAZEIO010000047.1:6184-11960 GCA_964512525.1 uncultured Halobacteriales archaeon | reverse complement strand
AGCCGTCCCAGAGGATCACGTCGGCCTCGGCGGCCTCGGCGGCGTCGGTGCCCTCCGGGTCCCAGGGGTCCCACTCCGCGACCGCGTCCTCGAGACCGAGGCGGTGGGCGGTGTTCAGGCCGAGGAACTTGTCGGGCAGGAAGAGGACGGTGTCCCCGCGGTCGAACGCCCACTCGAACACCTCGTGGGCGTTCGAGGAGGTACAGACCGCGCCGCCGTGGTCGGCACAGAACGCCTTCAGGTCGGCGTAGGAGTTCATGTAGGTGACCGGGACGATGTCGTCGTCCGTCGCGGCGGTGAGTTCCGCCCACGCGGCGTCCACCTGCAGGGCCTCGGCCATCCCCGCCATCGGGCAGGAGGCCTCCATCGACGGCAACAGCACCGTCTGGTCGTCGTCGGTGATGATGTCCGCCGACTCGGCCATGAACGTCACGCCACAGAAGACGACGTAGGGGGCGTCCGCGTTCGCGGCCTCCGTGGAGAGACCGTAGGAGTCGCCCACGAAGTCGGCGTGTTCGACGATCTCCTCGCGCTGGTAGTTGTGTCCGAGGACGACCACGTCGTCGCCCAGTTCCGCGAGAGCGGCCTCGATGCGCTCGGTGCGCTCCTCGCGGTCGAGGTCGCGGTAGCGCGGCGGCAACCGCTCCAGGTCGTCGTACTTGAACAGGCTGAGGTCCGTCTCGATGTCCGCGGTTTCCATGCGTGGCACGCGTGATCCCTCGTCGGCCGTCCTACGAACTCCGGCGTTGAAAAGATTTTATCTTCAATACGCGCCATAAGCTACTGAAAGTCTCCAACTGGCGGTACGAAACGACGCTTGTGCCGCTATCGCGGGTGAGGACAGTTCGAGTCTTCGAGAAGCGCTCGTGGTGACGGTTCGTCTCCGAAACGGGTGTCAGCGCGACTCAGCCCTCGTACACGACCTCGCCGCCGACGACGGTCTGGGCCACCGCGACGTCGCGGACGCGCTCGGCCTCCCACGGCGACGACTCGAGGACGACCAGGTCGGCCAGTTTGCCGGCCTCGACGGTGCCGAGCCGGTCCTCGTCGAAGCCGGCGTAGGCCGCCCCCAGCGTGTACGCCCGGAGGGCGTCGGTGACCGACAGTCGCTGGGCGGGGTCGCGGGCGGTGACGGCGTGGTCCACGCCCAGTAGCGGGTCCATCGGCATGCAGTCGCTCCCGAACGCGAGGGCCACGTCCGCGGCCCGTACGTCACGCAGGCGGTTCGACGCCCGCGAACGGCCCTCGCCGAGACGCGTGTCGTAGAGACCGCCGTCGCCGGCCCACTGCAGGAAGTTCGGCTGCATCGAGGCGACCACGCCCGCCGCGGCCATCCGCTCTATGTGGTCGTCGGTCGCCATCTCGACGTGTTCGATGCGGTGGCGGGGGTCTCCCCCGACGCCGTTCAGCGCGTCGTCCGCCGGGTCTTCGTCGGCCATCGCCGCCTCGAACGCCGACAGCGCCGCCTCCACCGCCCGGTCGCCGATGGCGTGGACGCAACACTGCAGGCCGGCCTCGTGGGCGCGGTCCACGACCGACTGCAGTTCCCCGGGGTCCACGACCCACTCGCCGAGGGCCTCGCCCTCGGCGTCAACGTACGGTTCGGAGACGGCGGCCGTTCGCGCGCCGATGGAGCCGTCGGTGAAGGACTTGATGCCGCCGACGCGCACCATCTCGCTCCCGTCGTTGGTCCGCAGGCCCGTCTCGAGGACGGCGTCGAGGTGGTCCGACCAGTAGTTGAGTCGCACTCGCAGACGGAGTTCGTCGCGGGCGGCGAGTTCGCGGTACACCCGCGGTGCGTGGGAGTCCCGGACCATCTCGTGGACGCCGGTCACGCCGAGTTCGTGCGCCCGGTCGCGGGCGGCTTCCAGCACCTCGCGGGTGCCCTCGACGCCCGTCGCCGTCGCGTCACGGACTGCGCCGACGGCGTCCTCCACGACGACGCCCGTCGGCCGACCGTCGCGGGTGCGGACGTTCGCGTCGGCCATCGCGTCGCGGGTGGCGTCCAGTGCTGCCGAGTTCAGCGAGGCCGTGTGACCGTCCACCCGGTAGGCGACGACGGGGCGGTCGGTGCTGACGCCGTCCAGGTCGTCGCGGGTGAGGTAGCGCCCCTCGGGCCACGTGGACTCGTCGTAGCCGAAGCCGAGGACCCACTCGCCGGCCGGGCCGTCCATGCCCGTCTCTGCGGCGTGGTCCGCCAGGCGGTCGAGTGCGTCCTCGCGGCTCGTCGCCTCGGAGAGGTCCGCGTGGACGACGTACTTGCCGGCGGTCTCCATGTGGGTGTGAGCGTCCACGAACCCCGGCAGGACGACGCGTCCCTCGAGGTCCACCACCCGGGTGTCCACGCCCTCGAGGAAGTCCACCTCGTAGTCGTCGTCCACCCTGACGACGTGGCCGTCGCGGACGGCCACCGCCTCCGCGGTGGGGTCGCCCGGCGCCAGCGTGTGTACCTCGCCGTTGCGCAGTATGAGGTCCGCTCGCTCCGTCATACCGCCCGGCCGGTCGCCGCGGACTAAACCGTTCGGGACCCCCTCGTGTTCGCCGTCACCCTCTCCGGCGACCGACGCCTCCGTCGAACGGGACCGAACCCCAACGGTTAGAACGACCGCCGCCGACCCAGCGAATATGGGTGCAGACGCCGACGCGGACGCTGACGCTGACGTGGAGACGCTTCTCGCGGGCCTCCGCGAGGGCGACCTCCGACTGTACGAACTCGAGGCCCACGCAGACGCGGCGACGGCCGAACGGGCCCGCCGCCGCCACGTCGCGAGTGAGACGGGCGCGGACCTCTCGGCCGTCGGCGACCACGGCTTCGCCGCGAGCGAGGCCGACGCGAACGTCGAGAATCTCGTCGGCGGCACCGAAGTGCCACTCGGCGTCGCCGGGCCGGTGCCCGTCCACGGCGGGGCCGCCGCCGGCGAGCGCTACCTCCCGCTGGCGACGACGGAGGGCGCACTCGTCGCGAGCGTCAACCGCGGGCTGGCGGCGATTCGGGCGGTCGGCGGCGCCGACGTTCGCGTCGTCGAGACGGGGATGACACGTGCGCCGGTCTTTCGCGTCGCCGGCGTCGTCGAGGCCACGGAGACGGTCGCGTGGGTCCGCGAGAACGAGGCCACTCTCCGCGAGGCGGCGGAGTCCACGACGAACCACGGCGAACTGCTGGACGTGGACCCCTACGTCGTCGGCGACTCCGTCTTCCTGCGGTTCGTCTTCGACACGAAGGACGCGATGGGAATGAACATGGCGACTATCGCCACCGAGGCGGCCGCCGAGGTGGTCGAGGCACAGACGCCCGCCGACCTCGTGGCGCTGTCTGGCAACCTCTGTACGGACAAGAAGCCGGCGGCCATCAACGCCGTCGAGGGTCGGGGCCGGACCGTCGCCGCCGACGAGGACCTGCCGGCCGACCTGGTCCGGGACCGCCTCGACACCGAACCGGTCGCGATGCGGGAGGCCAACACCCGGAAGAACCTCGTCGGCAGCGCCAAGGCCGGCAGCCTCGGGTTCAACGCTCAGGCCGCCAACGTCGTCGCCGCCGCCTTCCTCGCGACGGGGCAGGACGCCGCACAGGTGGTCGAGGGGGCGAACGCCATCACGACGGTGGACGTGCGCGACGGGTCGAGCGGCGACGACGGGGACGACGAACGCCTCTACGCGAGCGTCAGTCTCGCCAGTCTCGAGGTGGGCACCGTCGGCGGCGGCACGCGCCTGCCGACCCAGCGGGCGGCCCTCGAACTCCTCGGCGTCGCCGGCGGCGGCGAGCCGCCGGGGTCGAACGCCGACGCCCTCGCAGAGACCGTCGCCGTCGGTGCCCTCGCCGGGGAACTGTCGCTGCTCGCCGCCCTCTCCTCGCGACACCTCGCCTCCGCCCACGAGCAGCTCGGGCGGTAGGCCGGTGGCCTCGCACGACGCGTCACGGTTCGACTCCGTCTCTCGGGCCTCGCGCTCCTTCTCGCCCGCGACTCAGCGCGTCGCCGACCGCCACGCTCGCAGGTCGAGGACCTCGCCGTCCACCGCCTCGGCGTCGTGGTCGGCGGCCCAGACGAACATCTCGGCGACCTCCTCGGGGTCGCGGCCCGGCCCGCCGGAGAGGTCGGTGTTCACCTGTCCGGGATCGACACAGCCGACGACGGCGTCGGTGTCGGCGGCGAACTGCCGGACGACGGCCTCGCCGCCGGCCTTCGAGACGGCGTAGGAGCCGACGCCGGCGGTCGGATTACGGGCCACGGGACCGGTGGTGACCAGCATCCGGCCGTCGTCGGCGAGGTGCGGGAGGGCCTCCCGGAGCGTCGCGAAGACGCCCCGGACGTTCGTCCGAACGTGGTCGTCGAAGGCCGCGTAGGACTCGTCGCCGATGGGGGTCTGGCCGGCCTCGCCGTGGTACACGCCGGCGTTGGCGACGACGAGGTCGATACTGCCCTCGCCGTGGCGGGCCGCCGCCTCCATGAGTCGCTCGACGTCGAACTCGTCGCGGACGTCCGCGCGGTGGCCGTACACCTCGCCGTCGCTCTCGGCCGCTATCTCCTCGACGGCCGTCTCGAGGCCGTCGTCGTCTCTGGCGCACCCGACGACGGTCATGCCCTCGTCGGCGAGGGCCGCCGTCACTGCGCGTCCGATTCCTCGCGAGGCACCCGTAACGACCGCAGTTCCGTCCATGTCCCCGCTCGGACCCGGCCTGTCAAAAAGGCCGCTATCGGACGGCCGGCGGTGGGGGACCCGGGACGTGAGAGTCACCTCAACGGTTAAGTCGGCGGCGCTCGATCCGTGTGGTATGCCATCACCACTCGCACGGCTGTTCGGCGCGAACTCCGGTGACGACAGCGAGGACGAGACGGCCGACGACCCGACCGACCCCTCGGGTGGCTACGCCGAACTGGCCGAACGCGACCGCTACTGACGCCGCGTCCCGGCACTGCCCGCGGAGCGAGCGCTCAGGCCTCGGCGTCCTCGATGACCTCGAGAGTCACCGCCTCGCCCTCGACGCCGATGCGCTGGAACTGCGTGCGGACGTGTTCTTTCGCGGCGGCGAGGGCGTCCTCCCGGCTGTCGTACCCCCGCGGCATCGGTGACTCGAAGGCGACGTTGACCTCGCGCCCCTCGACTCGCTGGACCTGCCCGCCGGACTCCACCTCGTAGAACTCGTCACAGACCCAGACGTAGGCGGAGTTCATGTCCGGCGCTCCGCGAAACGTCGGTGCCTGTTCCCCGCGCTCGTAGAGGGTCCCGGTCAGTGCCGTTCCCCCCGCCCGACCGCGCACCAGAATCATGTCGCTCGGTAGGCGCTCACAGGGCAAAAGCGGTTCGAAGCCGGGAATCGCCCCCCGGACGTGGGAAAGCGGTTTGTGGGTGCCGCCCGAGACGACTGACATGACCGACCTCGGGGACTTCGACGAGTACGACACCCCTGACGACGGCGACGGCGGGTCCGACGCCGACGCCGACGCCGACGCGCCCGACCCCGACGACGCCGGTGCCGGCGAGGACCTGCCCTTCCAGTCCGTCGCGGTGACGCCGGCCGGTAGCGACCACGGCCTGGGCACCATCGCCGTCAGCGAGGGGTTGCGCGTCGCCGACCGCGAGGAGGACACCTGCCTGCGGGCCTACGTCACCGCCGGCAACCGCCCGGCGATGCGGGTCGGCACCTACCTGATCGCGCCGTACCCCGACGGCGAACGACTGTTCTGTCGCGTGCAGGGGCTCGAGTACGAACAGGCCTTCCACACCGACGACGCCACCGAGATACACGCCCGGCGGGCCATGCGCGAGGAGGGTATCG
>CAZEIO010000047.1:5230-6174 GCA_964512525.1 uncultured Halobacteriales archaeon | reverse complement strand
ATGGCCGACCTCGAACCGGTCGCGGTCCTCGACGACGACGGCGTCGGCGACGGCGACGACGACGGCGACCTGAAGCGCCGGATGGCCGACCGGGTGCCCAAGCCCGAGACCGTCGTCCGCGAGGCGACCGACAGCGAGGAGATAAAGACCGGCCTGAAGATACCGGAAGACGGCGTCTTCCTCGGCCACCTCGCGGTCGGCGGCGAGCGGGTGACAACCGGCGCGAGTCCGCCGACCATCGACTACCGGCTGAACGACGACTACGACGGCGGCGACCCGCTGGTCTTCCGGCACACGCTCATCGCCGGCGGCACCGGCTCGGGCAAGACCCACGTCGCGAAGAACGTCCTCCGGCAGTACCTCGCGCCCGACCGTCAGTACCGCATGGACGACGGCCGCACCGTCCGGCCGGGCGTCGTCGTCTTCGACCCGCAGGACGAGTACGCCCAGATGCACGACGACAACCCGGCCGTGGACGACACCGACCGCCGCCGCTACGACCGCCAGGGCATCGCCTACGGCGGCCACGACGACACGAAGGCGTTCGTCCCCGACATCGAGGGCGCGACGTACAGCACCGACAGCCACCGCGCCGAACAGGTGCCGTTCTCGATCCCGTTCTCGATGGTCCGGGGTAACCCGTGGCTGGTCGCCGGCGCCGGTCTCAACGACAACCAGTACGACGCCCTGAACTACCTGCTCCGGCAGTTCTTCCGGGAGCACGGCGGCGACGCCACCTACGACGACTTCTGTACCTACGTGCAGGACCCCGCCCTACAGGAGCAACTCGACGAGTCCGGGCGCGTCCACGAGGCCACGTTCGACGCCGTCAAGCGACGCGTCCTCGGCGGCGCCGCCGGCCGCGTCTTCGACGGTCCCGCGCCCTCCATCGAGGACCGCGTCACCGAGTTCGTCCGCCCCGACGGACTCTCGGTGGTGCCGAC
>CAZEIO010000047.1:0-5220 GCA_964512525.1 uncultured Halobacteriales archaeon | reverse complement strand
TGACCCGGCGCGTGCGTGGCTTCGGAGATGTCTTCGACCAGGACGCACCGCCGATAACCGATATGGTCCGTGAGTTCGTCCGCCCCGGCGGACTCTCGGTGGTGCCGACCTACCACGTCAACGACTCGCGGGCGACGGAGACGGTGGTGCTCGCGCTGGCCTCCCTGCTGGTGGACCAGAAACTGTCGAACGACCCCCACCACGAGCGGATCAAGCGAACCCCGCTGGTGGTCGGCATGGACGAGGCGCACAACTTCCTCACCGACGCCGACAGCGTGCAGGCCCGCCGCGTCATCGGCAAGTTCACCGAGGCCGCGAAGCAGGGCCGCAAGGAGCGTCTCGGTCTCTTCCTCATCACCCAGGACCCGCAGGACGTCGCCGACGCCGTGTTCAAGCAGATAAACACCACCGTCGTCCTCAACCTCGGCGACGAGGACGCCATCAACAGCGTCAACATCCCCAGCTCGCTGGAGCACAAGGTGCCGTACATGGAACAGGGCGGGATGGTCGTCCACTCGCCGGACAACTCCGACCCGGTCGAGGTGCTCGGTCTCTCGAACTGCCTGGTGCGACACGGCGACTGAGGCGTCCGCCCGTTACGGACGGCCCAACCGATTTCCCGCTCGACGCCGTACGCTCCCGTCATGGCCGACGACCCACCCGCGGGCGACCCGTCCGAGAGCGACGCGGCGGCCGGGGCCGGTGACGCTCCCGGAGACGCGGACGCCCCCGCCGACGAGGACGACCACCCGGCCGAGAGCGACGCCGACGCTCGCCCGCACGTCCTCGTCGCCTACGACGGCACGCCACAGAGCGAGGTGGCCCTCGAGTACGCCTGCAAGCACCACACCGACGCACGACTGACGGTGTTGTACGCCATCGACCCCGTCGCGGCGGGCTACGGCGCGGAGGTGTCGCTGCCCTCGGCCGCCGAGGAGTGGTACGAGTCGGCGAAGGCCCGCGCGGAGAACCTGCTCTCCGACGCGGCGGCGACGGCCGCCGAGGGCGGTCTCACCGTCGAGACGGTGAGTGAGGTGGGGCGGCCGGCGTCGGCCGTCGTCGAATACGCCGAGAGCAACGACGTGGACCACGTCGTCATCGGCAGCCACGGCCGCACCGGCGTCTCCCGCATCCTCGTCGGCAGCGTCGCGGAGAAGGTCGTCCGCGGCGCCCCCGTGACGGTGACCGTCGCGCGGTGACCCGACGGCTTCAGGTCTCGCCCTCCGCGTCGTCGCTCGGTCGCCGGCCGCCTCGCTCGAACAGTCCGAGGTGGGTGTCTAGCCACGCCGTGATGGACTCCCGGCGGACGGCGGCGACGAGGCGGTCCATCCGGTCGCGGCGTTCGTCGTCGTCCATCGCGACGGCGCGGGCGATGCCCTCGGCCGTGCCGGCCACGTCGAAGGGATTGACGGTCACGGCGTCGGCCCCGAGGCTGTCGGCGGCGCCGGCGAAGTGACTCAACACGAGTGCCGAGGGCGTACCGACGGAGGCGGCGACGAACTCCTTCGCGACGAGGTTCATCCCGTCTCGCTTCGGCGTGACCAGCGCGACGTCGGCGTTGCGGTAGAGGTCGAGCAGCGTGGGGCGGTCGAGGGACTCGTCCACGTACACTACCGGTGTCCAGTCGTCGGTGCCGTGGTCGCGGTCGATGTCGTACACGCGGTCGCGGACGCGGCGGTGGTACCGGCGGTAGTCCTCGATGTGCTCTCTGGTAGTCGCGGCCTTCTGGACGTACACGAGGTCGCCCCGGAGGGCCGGTCGCTCGGACCAGAGGTGGTCGAGGGCGTCCAGTCGCTCGAGGATACCCTTCGTGTAGTCGAGGCGGTCCACCCCGACGGCCACCGTCGCCTCGGGGTCGATGCCGTGGCGCCGCCGGAGCGCCGTCCAGTACGGACTGTCGGTCGCCGCCGTCGTGACGTCGCCGTGACCGTCGCCGCCCGCCGCCGGTCCGCCCCCGGAGGTGGCCCCGACCTGTGTCGCGATGCGGTCGGCGTCCACGCCGACGCCGGCGACGTAGGCGTCGGTCCGGCCGTAGT
The DNA here is from genome assembly GCA_964512525.1 of uncultured Halobacteriales archaeon. Classification (GTDB taxonomy): domain Archaea; phylum Halobacteriota; class Halobacteria; order Halobacteriales; family SW-7-71-33; genus SW-7-71-33. The sequence continues at coordinate 3,184 of CAZEIO010000047.1, read as the reverse complement.
CGCTCTCGACGACGGCGGCGTCGGAATCAACGGCGGCGTCGGTGAACGCGGTCACGCACTCGAGGAAGGCCCGCCGGTCGCGGTCGGTCTGGAAGCCGAGGTGGTCCACGGCGAGGAGTCGCCGCACGAGCGTCTCGGCCTGCGGGCAGATGCGCATCGCGTCCGGCGTCGGCCACGGGACGTGCCAGTAGTGGACCAGCGTCCGGTCGGGGGCTGCCTCGCGGACCAGCGCCGGCGCCAGCGCGAGGTGGTAGTCGTGAAACCAGACCGTCTCCGCGCCGGCCGCGAGGACGCGGTCGGCGAAGACGCGGTTGACCTCGCGGTACGTCTCCCAAAAGCCCGGTTCGACGGCGACGTAGTTGGTGTCGCGGTGACAGAGTGGCCAGAGCACCTGGTTGCTGTAGCCGTAGTAGTAGCCCGCCAGTTGGGCGTCGGTCAGGCGGACGCGTTCGAGCGTGTAGGAGGCCTCACCGGGCGGCATCCGCACGCTGCCGTCGCCGTCGCCGACCGACGGGTCGAAGTCGGCGCTCCCGGCGCCCCACGCGATCCACGTCGCGTCGGAGCCACGCAGGGCGTCGTCGAGTGCCGTCACGAGACCGCCGAACGGCCGGTCCACGGCCACGCCCTCGGCCGTGTACTCGTGGGCGTACGGGGCCCGGTTCGTGACGACCGCGAGCGTCTCCGGGGCCGTCCGCGGCGTCTCGCTCACGACCGCAAGAGTGGGCCGCCCGCCGTTGAACCCACCGATTCGGCCCGAGCGTCGAGACGGCCGGCGACGGAGTGTCGAACTCGACCGACGTGTCCCGCGTCGGCCGGCGAGCGCACCGGAATCGGAAGGCACGTTACTCCGACACCCGTGGCCGTGTTCATGCGAACGGTATCCGTCGGCGGCCTCGACATCGGTCCCGGCCACCCCACCCGCGTGATGGGCGTGTTGAACATGAGCGTCGAGTCGAACTACGACCCGAGCGTCCACGGCGAACCCGACGACGCGGTGGCCCACGCCGAACAGATGGTCGCCGACGGCGCCGATATCGTGGACGTCGGCCTACAGTCCGCGAACCCGAAGAACGACTGGCGGTCGCCGGAGACGGAACTCGACCGCCTCGAGAAGGCCCTCCGCGTCGTCGAGGAGGCAGACGTTGACGCCGTCTTCTCCATCGAGACGCGCTTCTCCGAGGTGGCCGAGGCGGCGATCGCCGGCGGATTCGACCTCGTGAACGACGTCTGTGGCTTCGCAGATCCCGCGATGCCGGACGTCTGCGAGGACCACGACGTCCCCGTGATCAAGATGGCGAGTCCGCCCGACCTGAAGAAGCCGGGCCACCTCCGTACGGTCGAGGAGGCCCTCGCGGCCATCCAGCGCGGCGGCTTCACCGACCAGACGATGCTCGACCCCGCCTTCGGGGGCTGGTTCGCCGACCGCACCCACGAGGACAACTACCGCCTCTACGAGCGCCTGCGGGAGTTCCGCGCCTTCGGGCGACCCCTCCTGACGGCGACCAACCGCGAGGACTTCCTCGGCGTCCTCGCCGGCCGGCCCGACACCGAAGACCAGTTGCCCGTCAGCCTCGCCGGGGCGACCATCGAGGTCGAGCGCGGCGCCGACATCATCCGCACCCACGACGTGCCGGAGACGGCCGACGTGACCAGGGTGGCCGACCGCCTCGGCGACGCGCCGCAGGTGGCCCACGACCCCCGCGTCGTCGAGGTGCCCGCTCTCGAGGACGGCGAACTCGCCCGCCACGGCGAGTTGCGGTCGGTCGTCGCCGGCGACCCCGGCGCCGGCACGCCCGGCCGTGGCTTCTTCGTCCACTACGCCACGCCCGACGCCCGCGAGGCACTGGGCGCGGTCGCCGCCGACCACGACCTGACGATGACGGCCGACGCCGAACTCGCCTTCCTCGCCGGTCGGACGGCCCACCTCGACGACGCCGCCGGCGCGATGGCCGACGGTCCCGCGCCCCTGCCCGCGATCGGCGAGAACCTGCGGTCGCTGCTGTAGGTCGGCTCTTCAGGACTCTCGGTCGGTCGGACTGACCACGCCCCGGACCGAGTCGCCGTCACCGACCACGAGCACCTCGCCCGCCTCGATTCGCCGTGGCTCGCCGGTGAACCGCTCCGAGAGCCGCCAGACCGGCCCGTTGTGGGTGACGACGACCACCGTCTCGCCGGCGTGGTCGAGGCGGTCCCACGCGTCGTCCACGCGGTCGTGTAGGTCGGCCCAGGACTCGCCGTAGGTCGCCGTCTCCCCGACGTCGAGACCGTCGGCCGCGGCCTCGCTCCCACCCTCGCGGACTCGCTCGTAGCGCTCGTCGCTGAACCCCTGGTACTGGCCGAAGTGTCGCTCGCGCCAGTCGGGGTCGGTCGCGACCGTGAGGTCGAGTTCGTCGGCGACGAGCGTCGCCGTCTCTTTCGTCCGCCGGAGGTCCGAGGCGACGAGACGGTCGGGCCCGTGGTCCGGGTCGCTCGCGACGTGGCGGCCGGCGGCGCGGGCCTGTTCGCGGCCCCGTTCGGTGAGAGGGACGGCGGCCCACCCCTGGACGCGACCCTCCCGCGTCCACGGCGTCTCCCCGTGTCGAACTACCAGTACGGTCACGACGGACAGGGAGGGACGGCGGCGAATAAGCGTTGTGCGCACCGCGAACAGGTGTCGGTCCTCGCGTCTGACCGCGCCGTCGGGTCAGAAGATGTTCGCCTGCCGGTACACGCTGATGCCGTCGTTCGTTATCTCGTAGGGCTTGGTCTCCCGGGAGTGGTTGGCGTCGCGAATCTTCTGTATCTCGATGGCGAGTCGGGTCTTCCGGAAGTCCGAGGGGCGGATGTACTGGAGGATGAATACGGCGTCGGTGAGGTACTCGACGATGCCGTGACGGGAGGTGTACGCCGAGTCAGCGTCGGCCTCGCTGGTCAGCATCGTCGTGACGCCGGCGTCTTTCAGCGACTGGGTGAAGTCGTATATCTCGTTTCGCCGGCGTGCCCGCTCGTCGTACATCATCTCCAGCAGGGAGACGGAGTCGAGGACGAGTCGGTCGGCCCCGAACTCGGAGATGAGGCGGGGCAACTCCGAGCGAATCGTCGCGAGACTGTTCGCCATCTCGATGGGGTCGAGGTCGACGATGGCGAGTTGACCGCTCTCGACGTACTCGTCGAACGGGTAGCCCTTCTCGCTCGCGGAGTTGAT
>CAZEIO010000046.1:0-12170 GCA_964512525.1 uncultured Halobacteriales archaeon | reverse complement strand
GTGTTTCCGTCGGTGGCGTTGCCGTCGGTCGTCTCGTTGCCGTCGTCAGTCGTGTTTCCGTCGGTGGCGTTGCCGTCGGTCGTCTCGTTGCCGTCGGTGGTGTTGCCGTCGGCGGTGGTGTTCTCGTCGGCATCCTCTTCGCCAGGCCTGGTCCGGTCGTCCAGGACGAGCGTCCCGTTTCGTAACACGAACTCGTACGTCGCCTCGAAGGCACCCTTGAGGACGGTTACGCCGACCTCGCCGTCCCTGACGGCGGCGGCGCTCGTGGTGACCCACCCGTCGGCGTCGGTTCGTCCGACGCGGTCGCCGTCGACGAGTATCGTCGCGTTCGACACGGCCAGACCCTCGTACTCGACGGTCACGACCATCCCTGCGGCGCCAACAGCGACGTCAACCGACAGTGCCTGCCGGACGGGGTCGCTGCCCTCGTACCCGAACTCGAGGGACGCCGTCCGCTCGCCGCGTTCAGCGGTCAGCGTCGCCTCCGAATCGGGCAGTTGCACCGTCAGGAGACCGCCCTCGCCGGTCTCGCCGACGCGCTCGCCGTTCAGCGACATCGTCACGTTGGCGGCAGGTTCGCGGCCGACCAGCGCGGCGACGGTCACCGTGTTGCCCGGCCCCGGACGTCCATCGACGAGGACGAGTATCAACTCGCCGTCGTCGTCGGTCGCGTTGCCGTCGTCGCTCTCCCGGTCTCGCGGGTCTGCGCTATCGTCCTCGGCGTCGTTGCCCGTGCCGACCCCGTCGGGGCGGATCTCCTCCTCGAGACCGAACACCTCGCCCGTCGAGCCGTCCACCGCGACGGACGCCTCGCCGGTGGTGTTCGGTGCCTCGAGTGCGAACCGGAAGCGGTAGGCGCCGTCGTCGCCGTCCACGCTCGCTCCGGTGAGCGTCCACTCGCCCTCGACGTCCGAGAGGACGGTCCGGGCGGTCGAGAGGGCGACAGACTGGCTCACCGTGAGGTCGTCGTCGTCGTCCCGCTGGCGCTCGACCTCGCGAGAGCGTCTGCCGTCGCTGTCGACGCTGATGGAGACGCTCGTCGCCGTCGTCTCGACGGTGACGCTGCCGGTGCGCTCGCCGGTGAAGCGTTCGAGGAGTGCCTGCGGGCCGGTGCCGCTGACGGCGTCGAGTTGGTCGTCGATCTGTCGCAGCGCGGTCCGGTTCAGCCCGGCCGCCCGGAGGTCGAGTGCCGAGAGGTTCGCGGCCCGTTCGCGAACCGCCTCGATGCGGTCGGCGAGGCTGCTGGCCCGGACGTTCAGGACGGCGATGCGCCGGGCGTAGATGGACTCGCTCAGCTCTCCCTCGCGGTAGAGTTGCGTCGCCTCCTGGTAGTCCGCCTGGAGTTCGTCCGCCTCCGCTCGCAGCTGGGTCGCCTGTTCTGCGAGCAGTTCGGCCCGCCTGCTCTCGGCGGCTCGCTCGAACGACGCGGCGAGTGCCGTCTGTTCCACGTCGCTCTGGATGTGTTCGCTCTCGGCGGTCACGACGGTCGCTATCTGCTGGCCCACGCCGACCGAGGCAGTCGTCTCGTCGGTGTCGCTCGGTTCCGTCTCGTCGTCGGTGTCCAGCCCCGTCAGCGCCGTCACCGGAGCGACGACGGCGACGACGAGGGCGACCGCCAGGCCGACCACGACGAGCGAGCGACGGTTCACGGGTCGGTTCGACGGCTCCCGCACGCATAAAGCGGGCGTGCGTTTGGATCAATTTGCGCCGAGTTGCGAGCCGTCCGACCGACTTTCACCGCCCGGAACGGATGACGAACCGCTTTTATTGACCTCAGCCCCTTCTCACGAACTGTATGCGGTGTGCCGGGGCCGTCGTCGCACTCGCCGTGGTCGTGGTCTGCGCCGCGAGCGGCGTCGTCGCCGTCGATCCGACGCCGGCCGCGACCGGGGTCGCGCCCACGTCGGTCGATTCTACGCCGGTCGGCTGGCACGAGACCGTCCCGGCCGACGCCCCGGTCACCGGCCCTCTCTCGCCGCTTCGGCCGTCCGACCGCGTCGTCGTCGCCGACCGCGCCCGGCGCCAGACCGCCGACCAGCCGACGACGGACGCCACCGTGACTCGCGTCGCGGTCCACGCCAACGGCTCGGCGACGTGGACCGTCGAGATTCGCACGCTCATCACGAACGATACCGACGTCGAGGACTACCGGCGCTTCCAGGAGCGCTTCCGGAACGAGACGGACGAGTATCTCGGCTCCTTCCGCGAGCGGATGCAGCGACTCGTGGCACAGGCCGGGACCGTCACCGGGCGAGAGATGCGCGCGACGGACTTCCGCGGGCGGACCCGCATCGAGGAGAGTCCGCGACGCTGGGGCGTCGTCGAGTACACCTTCCGCTGGGAGGGCTTCGCCGCCCGGGAGGGCGACGCACTCGTCGTCGGCGACGTGTTCCAGTCGGGCTACTACCTCACCGGCGGCGACTCGCTGGTGATCGAGGCCCCAGAGAACTACGCCGTCGAGACCGTCGCGCCGTCACCGGACGACGGCGGCGTCCGGGTCGTCCGCTGGAGCGGGCCGATCGACTTCGGCGACGAACGTCCCCGTGTCCGGATGGTCGAACGCGTCACGCAGGCCGGCGAGGGCACCGACGGCGGCGACGGCACCGACGACGGCGACTCCGCCGTCGGGACCATGCCGCTGGACGACGACCTCTCTCTCGTCGCCCTGTTCGGCCTCGCGGTCCTCGGTGTCGGCGGGACGTACCTCGCCTACGTCCGCCGCCGGGACCCCGCCGGGACCGGGGCGGCGTCGCGTGACGGGTCACCGGCCGCCACGGAGACCGGAGAGACCGACGGGAGCGGGACTGCCGGGAGTGACGCCGGGTCCGGAGCGGCCGCACGCGTCGATGCGACGCCCGAGGGCGGGACTGGCGCCGACGCCGACGAGACGGGGACGCCGCCGGCGGACGGGGAACTGCTGACCGACGAGGAACGGGTCGTCAGCCTCCTCGAGCGTAACGACGGCCGGATGAAACAGTCCGCGATCGCCGAGCGGTTCGACTGGTCGGCCTCGAAGACCTCGCGCGTGCTCTCGACGATGGCCGACGAGGGGGCCGTCCAGAAGCTTCGACTGGGCAACGAGAACGTCATCGACCTCCCCGAAGAGTAGCCGGACCCGGTCCGCCGAGTGCGTGGGAGGACCGGGCGGCGGGTGGTAGGTGGCAGGGTGTTGGGGACGTGGTGGGATGGTTCCCGCAGCCGGGTCGGCGTTCAGACCGACCCGTCTGGGCACGCGTTCGGGCACTCCGTCCGCCGCAGCGTGCGGGGCGAGTACCCACGACCCACTGTGGGGGAAGACCACTTCAACCGGGCCGGTGCTCCCGGCGGTTTGCGACGATTTCGACGGAGTTGTGCGGCCGATCCGCCGGAGTCCCCCCGTTTCGTCCCGACCCGTCCGGTCCACGCCAGCCGGTACCGGCGGTCGCCAGTCTCACCGCCGGCGCCCGCGCCCGCGCCGGCCGTGGTCGTCTCCGTGTTCGTAGCAACCCTTTTTTGGATCCTGCGGGTAGATCGTAGGGGCCGATCACCACCGGTCCACGGTCAGCCAGCCATGCCCCACCAGCTAGAGATCAGCGACGAACTGTACGAGCGCATCGAGGGACACCTCGAGGAGGGCGAGACGCCCGAGCAGTTCCTCACCGAACTGCTGAACATCTACGAGACGGAGGGGTCATTCCTCCAGGGTTACTCCGAGTGAGTCGCGCCGGCAGCCACGCGCCGCCGTCGAGCGCGGTCCCCCGGAGAGCCCCCCGTGTGTGCCGGGTGCGGTCGGCACGCCCCGCGTGAGACGCCCCGACAGGCGGTGGACGACCACCCCGTGCGGGGCAGTGTCCGACGGACGGCGGCGACGACGAGTGCGGCGGCGACCGGTGGGGCGAGCGCCAGTCCCGCCGGCGCGTGGGTCGGGAGCATCGTCGTGACCCATCAAGGTGGACACGGATCGACGACCGTGTCGGTGCCGGGCGCCCGCGGGCCCGGAGAGTTAATCCGCCACGCCCCGTCCGTGCGGGCGTGTACGAAGATATCCTCGTGCCGACCGACGGCAGTGACGCGGCCGACGGCGCGGTCACCCGCGCGGTCGAACTCGCCGACACCTACGGCGCCCGTCTCCACTCGCTGTACGTCGTGCCGCCGATGTACGCGCTCGAGGGGAGCTTCGAACGAGTGTACACCGCGATGGAGGACGAGGGTGACGACGCCGTCGCGGCCGTCGCCGACCGCGCCCGGGCGGCCGGTCTCGACGTCACGACGGAAGTGCGCCGCGGTGACCCCGCCCGCCAGATCCTGTCTTATACCGACGAACACGGCGTGAACATGGTGGTGATGGGGACACACGGCCGCACCGGGCTCGACCGGTACCTCGTCGGGAGCGTCACCGAGAAGGTGGTTCGCCGCTGTCCGGTACCCGTCCTCACGGTCCGACACGGCGCGGCCGACCTCGCGGCGGACGCGGGCGAGGGCGGCGACTCACCTGCCGACGCCGAGGCGGGCGACGAGGCTGACGAGGCCGACCGGGACTGACCGGGCGGTGACGGCCGTCCGGCGGCGGACACGACGACCGACGGTGTTCTCACTCGCCGGCGAGCGCCCGGAGGTCCGCCCGGAATCGCTCGACGGTCTCCGCCCGGTCGCGGGAGGCGAAGAACTCGTGGCCCCCGTCGTGTAGTCTGACCCGGTCACACGGCGTGCGCTCGCCGATGGCCTCGAGACCGACCACCGCGTCGCGCAGCGAACAGTGTACGACGCTGCCCTCGCGGTGTGGCGGCAGCGTCGCCTGTCCGCGGCGGACGGCCCCGAGCCACGCCGGCGAACAGCCGCGGTCGGCCGCCCTGTCCCGTCCCGGGTCGGCGTAGGTCCCGAGGGCGTCGGTGTCACCGTCTAGCGGAACGACTCGCCGGGACACCGGCAGTCGGCCGACGAGACCGAGGAGTCGCGGCGGGACGGCGGCCGCGAACCCCCAGAACGGCGCGCTGTACGCGCGCGGGTCGTCGCCGGGCAGGTGCGCGAGGACGAGACCGCCGAGACTGTGTCCCGCCCGGACGTCCGGGGCGACCCGACGGTTGACGGCCCGGAGCGGGGCGAGGTAGTCCCGCTCGAAGTCGGTGCCGTTCTCGGGCAGTGCGACGGCGTGGACGGTCCACTCCGCGGCGAGACGCTCCAGCAGCCAGTCCACCGCCGGGTGGTCCGGACGGTTCCCCCAGCCGAGGACGAACAGGAGGTCGCCACGGGGTCCGTCGTCCGCCGGACCGCGCCACTCGCGGCGGTGGACTCGGACCGTGCGGTCCAGTCGCCGTCGCGACGGCTCCGGTCGGTCGGCGTCTGCTCCCGGCACGGTCTCAGAGGCCGAGGCGGGCGGCGAGGTCGTCCGGGAGCGGCCCCGTCAGTTCGAATATCGCCCGCATCTCCTCGTCGGAGAGACGGAAGTCGAACACGCCGAAGTTCTCGCGGATGTGCGCCGGCGACGCCGACTGTGGCGGCGTCGAGACCATCGGCTGCTGGAGCAACCACCGGAGAGCGACCTGTGCCGGCGTCTTGCCGTGGCGCTCGCCGACCTCGGTCAGGAGCGGTTCGTCGAGGGCGGGTGCGACGGGGGTGTACGCCGTCAGGCTGATGTCCGCCTCGATGCAGTACGCGAGCAACTCGTCCTGCCGGTGGCGGACGTTGTACTCCACCTGGTTGGCGACCACGGGCGCGTCGGAGGCGGCGACGGCCTCGCGCGTCTGTGCGACCGAGAAGTTCGAGACGCCGAGGTGGCGGACGAGGCCGTCGTCCCGCAGTTCGTTCATCGCCCCGAGCGTCTCCGCGTGGGACACGTCGCTGTTCGGGTAGTGTATCAGGAGGAGGTCCACGTAGTCGGTGTCGAGGCGGTCGAGACTCCGCCTGGTCGAGGCGAGGACGCGGTCGTGCGAGCGGTTCTCGCCGTCGAGTTTCGTCACGAGGAACACGTCCCCGCGGGGGACGTCCGACGCGGCGATGGCCTCGCCCACCGCCCGCTCGTTGTCGTACATCTGCGCGGTGTCCACGTGGCGGTAGCCGGTCTCGAGGGCGGCCGCGACCGCGCGACGGTGACCGTCGTGGTCCAGTTCGCGCGAGGCGGTCCCGAAGCCGAGCGCCGGTATCTCGACGCCCCGTGGCGTGACGGACTCCATGTCCGGTCCCGACGGCGGCGACGAGTAAAGTCGCATCGCCACTCCGGTAGGCCGGTCGTTTATGTCGGTCCGTCGGCTTGCACGTCTATGTCAAGCGAGGCGGGCGAGGGTGGCTCGCTCGACGACCTCCGGGACCGCGCTCGACGACCGATGCGGTACCTCACGGGCCGGTACGGTCGCGACCACGTTCCAGAACTTGCCCTGGGTGGGCTGATGACCGTCGTCTCGTCGGTGCTGTTCTCGGTGCCGGCGTTCGTCCTCGGCGTCGCCATCGACGCGCTGTTCACCGGCGAGCGGCCGTACTCGCTGCCGCTGTTGCCCGACGCTCTCGTCCCCGCGACGACGGGGATGCAGTTCTGGTTCACCGTGGCCGTCGTCGCCGGGTCGTTCCTGCTCGCGGCCGTCGCCGGCTACGTTCGTAACTGGGCGCTGAACCGCGTCGCACAGGACGTCCAGCACGAGGTTCGCACCGACACCTACGATGCGATGCAGCGCCAGCGACTGGCCTTCTTCGACGACAACAAGACCGGCGAGGTGATGTCCGTCCTGAACAACGACGTCAACCAACTCGAGTCCTTCCTCTCGCAGGATCTCCAGTCTGGCGTGCAGATAGCGGTCACCTCGCTGACCATCGGCGCCATCACGCTGTGGCTGCACTGGCAACTGGCGCTGGTGACGCTGACGATGGTGCCGATGCTGGCCTACGCCTCCTACCGCTTCCAGCGGACCATCGAACCGAAGTACGGGGACGTGCGCTCCGCCGTCGGCCGGCTGAACGCTCGACTCGAGAACAACATCGGCGGTATCACCGTCATCAAGGCTTTCGGCCGCGAGGGGTACGAGTCCGACCGCGTCGCCGACGCCTCCGAACAGTACCGCGACGCCAACTGGTCGGCCATCCGCACCCGCATCAAGTTCTTCCCGACGCTCGTGCTCATTACGGCCTTCGGCTACGGCATCACCTTCGCACTGGGCGGGTACGTCCTGTTGTTCGGTGGCTTCGGTGTCTTCACCCTGCCGCTGACCGTCGGCACGCTCGTTCCCTTCCTGCTGTACAGCCGCCGACTGATGTACCCGATGCGGCAGTTCGGACAGGTGCTCAACAACTACCAGTACGCCTACGCGGCGGCCGAGCGCATCGTTGGCCTCCTGCGGGAGCCGGATACGATTCCGGACCGCGACGAGGGTGTCGTACTCGAGAGCATCGAGGGTGGCGTCGAGTACGACGCGGTCACGTTCGGTTACGAGGACGACGAGGTCGTCATCGACGACGTCTCGGTGTCGGTCGATCCCGGCGAGACGGTCGGGCTCGTCGGCCCGACCGGTGCCGGCAAGACGACGCTGATCAAACTGCTCATGCGGCTGTACGACCCCGACGAGGGGGCGGTGGCGCTGGACGACCACGACGTCCGTGACCTCCAGCTGTCCAGCCTGCGCTCGCACCTCGGGTACGTCAGCCAGGAGCCGTTTCTCTTCGGCGGGACCGTCCGCGAAAACGTCGCCTACGGCCGCACGAGCGTCCCCGACGACGAACTCGAGGCCGCCCTCCGGAAGGCCGGCGCGTGGGAGTTCGTCCAGGACCTCCGGGACGGCGTGGACACGGTCGTCGGCGAGCGCGGCGTGAAACTCTCCGGCGGCCAGCGCCAGCGGATCGCCATCGCCCGGGCTGTCCTCGAGGATCCCTCCATCCTCGTCCTCGACGAGGCGACCAGTCACGTGGACAACGAGACGGAGGTGGTCGTCCAGCAGAACGTCGCCGACATGGTCGAACGGCGCACCACCTTCGTCATCGCCCACCGGCTCTCGACGGTCCGGGAGGCCGACCGCATCCTCGTTCTCGAGGACGGCCGGGTCGTCGAGGACGGCACGCACGAGGAACTGCTCGCGGCCGACGGTCTCTACGCCGACCTCTGGCACGTCCAGGTGGGGGAGGTGGAGGCGCTTCCCGAGGAGTTCGTCCGCGGGCAGATGGACGTCGGCGTGGACCCGGAACCGGGCGACGACTGACGGTCCCGTCCGGTGGAGAGGGCGGCGGCCCGCCCGCCGGGAGACGGGGCGACAGGCTACGGCCGCCCGTCGCAGAAAACGCGTCGTTCCGCCCCCTGCAGGTGTTCCGCCCCCGTCGAGGGTGCCGGCCCGACGCGTTCGGACTCGCACTCGTCCCGTGTCGCCGTCCGAGACCGCCATTCTCTCCCCCTCCCCCGGTCCGCCTCAGTCCACGATGTCGAAGGCGACGGCCACGGCGTCGGCGTCGGCGTCGCCCCCGACTCCCCAGTACACGAACCGGTAGCGACCGGCCGGCAGGCCGGGACAGACGACGAGGTCGTCCGTCGCCGGGTCGTCCGGGACGACGCCCTCGGCGGTCAACGGCAGTTCCCACGTGAACCCCTCGCCAGGGTCGTGGACGATGCCCTCGTCGGTGTAGCCGACGCTCGCCCTGCCGTCGGTGACGCCACGGACGTCCTGCCACCCGGCCTCCGTGCGGACCTGTAGGGCGTACTTGTGGCGGTTCCCGGTCACCGCCTCGCGGTCGGTGACGTTCGTCAGGCGCACGACGAGGGGGTCGCCGCGGTCGTACGCCGTCGCCTCGACGCGGAGCCCGAACTGCGGGTCCCCGTCGGTCGCGACCGACCCGTACGCCACGCTCCCGAAGGCGTCGCCGGGCAGGCGCTTGAAGTCGTCGTCGGCACAGTCGAGCGGCGCTATCGTCGCCCCCTCGCCGTCCGGGCGGACGTGACCGTCGAGGTCGGCGAGGGCGGGCCCCACCGGGTCGGCGGCGCTCGCCGTCACCGTCGCCTCATTGCCGAAGCCGTCGGCGACCCGGAGGGCGGCGGTGTCCGGCGGCTGCCCGTCGAACGCCACGCGGACGAGCGCCGCCGGGAACGTGAGCGCGTCGCCACAGGCCGTCTCTGGTCCCGCGGTGTTCACCGCCCGTGCTCGTCCCGTCAGGCGGCCGTCGGTGATCGCCAGTTCCGATACCGACACCTCGTCGTGGCAGGTATCCGGGCCGCCGCTCTCGACCAGGAGAACGCGTTCGCGCCCGTAGTCCACCTCGTCGAGGAGCGCCTCGACCGCCGCCGCCCGTTCGTCCGGGACGGCGGCGGCGTCCACGACCGCGCGCTGTCGCTCCGCGGAGTCAACGACTACCACGCGACCGGGTTCGCCCGCCTCGTACCAGTCGGGGAGTCCGCTCCGGACGGTGTACTGTGCGACTCGGGTGTCAGTCACGGCGACGCCCCCGTCGGTGGCCGTCGTCGGCGTCCCCGTCGGGGTCCCGTCGGGATTCTCGCCGTCGCCGCCCGTCCCGTCGGCGGCGCACCCGGCGAGGCCCGCGCCGAGCGCGACGCCCGCCGCCCTGAGTATCGTTCGCCTGTCCATGCGACCACGGAGCGACCCAACGGTCCTCGCTGTTTGGCTAGCTCAAGTGGTCGTTTGACCGGCCGCGTGGTCACTCCAGCGGCGTCGAACAGCGCATGCACAGCGTCGAGTCGCCCACCCAGTTCACGTCGTCTGCGCCACACGACGGACAGCGGTAGGTGTCGTTGCCGTACTCGGTCGTTCCCCGCGGCGCGGCGAGGTGGCCCGCCTCGACCGCGCGGGCGACGGCACTCGGGAAGTGGCCGCGCTTGAACCGGGCGCGAGCGGCGAGGAAGTCGCCCGCCTGCGACGGGTCGGGACCGTGGAGGTCCTCCCACGTGACGGCGATTTCGCCGTTCTCGAGACCGCGGGCGACCTGTTTCATGCCGGCGGCCGCGGACTGGAACAGCGGTCGCGTACTCCACTCCTCTGGGTCGGTGACGGTGTCGCCAACCTCGCGGTAGCGGTCGCCGGCGTCGTCGTAGGCCCCGGCCGCGTCGCCCACGTCGCCGGTGACGCGGAAGTCGGCGACGAACTCCCCGAGACAGGCCCGCTGTGCGGGGTGGTCGAGCGCGGTCTCGAGGTCGCGGGCGACGGCGACGCCGGAGACGGCCCGACGGGCGGCCCGCGTCTCGCGGCCGGCGACGCGGTACGAGAGCGTCGCCGCGGTGAGGTACTCGAGGCCGGCCCCGACCCAGCCGCGGTCGTCGGCGTCGAACGGCGACAGTCCCTCCCGGGGACTGGCGAGGCGGTGCCACGCGGCACGGGTGTACTCGTCGCCCGCTCGCTCGTACTCGCGGCGGGCGAGGGCTGCGATTGCGGCGTCGCGGTTGCGGGTGCCGTCGTCCATGTGCGAGTGCGGGCGGGGGCGGTAACAAACCGTTCGCTTCTGCGGCGCCTTCCGGCGGCCGCCAGCCCCTGGTCTCGTCGCCGGTTACCGTCGGGCGTCGTACCCGGCGCTCGGCGGCCACGCGGATGGCACCGCTCGAACGGCCCGAGGACGGCACAGAGCGGTGTCGGCCCCTCGCCGGAACTACTCGCTGTCCCCGTCGTCGGCCGGTGTCGTGTCGTCGTCTCCCGTCACGCTCGCGTCCGTCTCCTCGCTCCCGGACGCCGACTCCGACGCCGCGGGGTCGGGCGTCGGGATGAGGTCGCGAGCGCAGTCGAGACAGAGTTCCATCAGGAGGCTCTGTCCGGTGTCCTCGCCGGCGAGTTCGCGGACGCGGTCGCCGACGGAGCGGTTCTGGTCGTCACGGAGGTCGTCGGGGACGGCGAAGTCGTCGCCGGCGCGGACGTCCAGTCGCGCTACCGCGGGACTCTCGCCCTCGAACAGGTCGCCACAGGAGTCACACTTGAACGCCCTCGTCATGATCGAAGTATCGGGCCGGCAGACGTCATCAGTCTTCTGTGGGCTCGACCCCGCAACTTTTCTTCCGCGACCCGTCCGTCGGATACCGTGCCGGACCGCTTCGCCTCGACGGCCGACCACTACGCCGCCCACCGCCCGGACTTCCCCGACCGGGCGGTCGCACGCGTCTGCGACCGTCTCGGTCTCGACGCCCGGTCGTGGGTCCTCGACCTCGGCTGTGGGACCGGCGAGGTCGCCCTCCCACTGTCGCGCCGCGTCGGTCACGTCGTCGGCGTGGACCCGAGTCGCCCGACGCTGCGGGTCGCTCGGCGACGCCGTGACGAGGCCGGCCGGGTGAACGTCTCGCTGGTGCAGGGTACCGACGCCGAACTGACGGGCGTTCGCCGGTTGGACGCGGCGACGGTCGGTCGGGCACTCCACCGGATGGACCGCGACCGCACGCTCGACCGCCTGCGCTCGCTGGTGGACGAGGGCGTCGCGATACTGGGCGACCCAGAGTGGCTCACCCGCGGGACGGCGTCGTGGCAGGACGCGGTGTACGAGGTCGTCTCCGAGTTCGCCGACCCGCCGCCGCGCACCGGTCCCGTCGAGTACGACGACCCCTACCACGCGGTCCTGCGGAACCGGGGCTACCGCGACGTGGCCCACGAGACGCTGTCCGTCGAGCGCACGTGGTCGGCGGACGGCGTGGTCGGCTACTGTCTCTCGCTGTCGTACTGTTCGCCGGCCGTCCTCGGCGACGACCGAGATGCCTTCGAGCGAGCCCTGCGGGCGCGTCTCGCCGCCATGGACGCCCCGTTCCACCAGACGACCGAGATTCGCGTGACGACGGGCCAGCCGCCGTCCGGCGGCCGGCGGTGAGTGCCGGTCGAGCGCGGTCCGGTGGAGGCCCCGCCGGCGTGGCGCGTAGTCTCCCCGACAGACTGACGACGCTCCGGCGCCGAGAGGGATCGTGAGCGAGACGACCGACGACCCGAACCACCCGGGGACGCTCGACGCCACGGCCCTCTCCGACCGCGTTGCGACCGGCGACGCCCTGCTGGTGCTGTTTCGCACCGCGGGCTGTTCGATCTGCGACGCGATGGAACCGGTTCTCGGCGGCGTCGCCCGCTCCGTTGAGGTGCCGGTACTGACGGTCAACCCACGCGACCACCCCCCGCTCGTCGAGGACCACCGCATCACGAGCGTCCCGACGCTCGTCCTGTTCGACGGCGGCCGCGAGGTGGCTCGCCTCGCGGAGGGGTTCGTCCCCGCCGCCGACGTCGTGGCCTTCGTCGAGACACACCGCTGACTCG
>CAZEIO010000045.1:0-12677 GCA_964512525.1 uncultured Halobacteriales archaeon | reverse complement strand
AACACTTATACTCACGGTGGCGGGTAACGGAGGTATGGTCATCCGGGCCAGCGACTACGTGGAGGAACGGATGCTCGGGCCGGCGGCGATGGGACGAGCCAACAGTCGGCCGCTCTCGGCGGGAACGATCTACCGGCAGGACGGCCACGCCGTCGTCGGGAGCGGCGGCCTCCTGCGACAGGAGCGGGCGGAACTCCCGACACACACCCGGTCACACTACGACAAACTCGGGCTGGCCGACACCAGCACGCTCCTCTCGGAGGCCGGCGTCGGCGACGCCTCGGACCGCGAGTTCTACCGCCTGACCGACGAACACACCTACTACGTCGAATTCGACGGGGACCTCTCGATCCCCGAGGGCCACGTCGGACTCGTCCGGCCACAGGAGAACCTCCTGCGGGCGGGGGTCCTGAGCGACGCCGCGCCCGTCGGCCCCGAGGAAGACACCGCGGAGGCACTGGTCCACGTGAAGGCGAACGACGTGTTGGTGGACGAGGCGGCGAGCATCGCAGAACTCGTCGTCGTGGCAGTCGGGGACGCCGACGCCGGGGAGTGATCAGAACAGGTCGGCGACCTGCCGGCGAGTCGCCGCGAGGTCGCCGGAGTTGTCCACGACGTCGTGTGCCATCTCCACCGGTTCGAACGAGTCGCGGTGCATCCGGTAAACGGCGACGTCGGCGTCGGACTCGTCGTCGGTCCGGGCCCGAATCCGCTCGACGACCACCGACTCCGCACACTCCACCTTCACAAGCCGGAAGGACGCGTCGGCCGCGGCCGACGCCGCAGTCTCGCGGGCCTGTCGCCGGAACCGCCGCCGCTTGAACGTGCCGTCGAGAACGACGCTGTCGCCCGCCTCGAGGGTCCGCCGGGCCCGGTCCAGCAGTTCGTCGTACACCGCCCGCGTCTCCGCCTCGGTGTAGTCGGGATCATCGAACAGGTCCTTCCGGACGACGTCCGTTCGGTGGCGGACGGCGTCGGTCCGGTCGGCCAGCGCACGGGCCACGGTCGTCTTGCCGACGCCCGGCAGGCCACAGGTGACGACGAGAGTCGGGCCGCTACCCATCGCTCTCGACCGCACCACTCGGTCCTCGTCCGGTCCAGCCGGCGACGTGCCCCGCGCCTCGTACCATCCAGCGGATCTCAGGGACAGGGTCCGTATGAATGTGTGCGATTCCCGGCGACGCCGTCCGGCCGGGTGACGGGCGACGGCCGGCGGGCCGACCGGACGCGGGCGTCATACGTCCCACCGCGAGCGGAGCAGTGTTCGGAGGTCATACCCGGGGCTCACGACGTGTTCGCCACGGGTGGTGATGGGCCGGCACGAATTTGAATCGTGGTTACGGCCACCCGAAGGCCGAAGGATACCAAGCTACCCCACCGGCCCAAGCACCACAGAATCCGGGTGGTCCGGTCAAAAGCGTTCCGGACCGGCGTCGTCAGGGGTTCCGGTAGCCCGCCGTGTCGAGGAAGTGGTGTGCGACGACGATGGCCTGGTCCGCGTGCAGGGCAGTCGGGCCGAGTCGCAGGCGACGGTCGGCGACGTCGGCCAGTCGGTCGCGCTCGGGGCTCGTGAACTCCTCGTGGTCCGAGAGCACGAACCCAACGGAGGGGACCGGGTGGTCGCCGTCCGCCTCGACACCGCTCGTCGTGAACGGGTCCCACTCGGTGACGGGGTCCCCGTCCGCGTTCAGTTCGACCAGCGTCGTCCGGTCGGCGACGGCCTCGACGGTGCCCTCGACCCCGCGACGACGGAGTTCGACGCCGGGGTGGGGCGTCACCGGCAGCGCACCGACGGCGCGGTCCCGTTCCTCGAGGGCGACGCGGACGAGCGCGGCCGTCGAGCGCTCGTCCGGGTTCAGTCGGCGCACGGCACTCCCGTCGAAGGTGAGCGTGAACGCGTCGTCGAGGACGAGGTGGACGCGACTGTCCGCCCGGACGCCGTGCGAGCGCAACAGGCCCGCGGTGACACAGCGACAGAGGACGTCCAACCGCCCGGCGCCGGGGAGGTCGTCCAGGTCGAAGGACGCGTCGGTCGGGGCGCGGTGACCGACGACGACGAACTCGCGCATGGTCGCCGTCAGACCGGCGTGTGGTTGAGGCTGTCGCACGCACGGCAGGTATTTCACCCCGGCCGACCGCCGGAGACACGAACATGGACCGGACAGGCCCGACTGCGCCGGACGTGGACGCGGAGTACCGACCGGTCTCGGCCGACGAGGACGAGGAGTTCCGGGACCTGCTACGGTACGCGTTCCGGCCGGCGGAGGGACCACGCGACCCGTCCGAGGACGGCGGTTCTGACCTCGGCGAGAACCGGGGAATGTACGTCGGCGACGACCTCCGTGCGGCCTGCCGACACCACTTCTGGGAGACGACCGTCCGCGACGCGACCGTGGACCTCGCCGGTCTCTCGGCGGTGGCCTCGCCGCCGGAGAGCCGACGGAAGGGTCTCGTGGCGGCGATGCTCGCGGAGTCACTCGCGGAGTACCGCGACCGCGGCTGTGAGTTCGCCGCCCTGTGGCCGTTCGACCGCTCGTTCTACGACCGGTACGGCTGGGGGTCTGCGAACGCCCGGGCAGTCGTCTCGTGTGCGCCCGCGGAACTGTCCGCCCTCGACGAGGGCGACGGGAGCGGCTACGGCGCCGGCGAGTACGACCCCGGCGAGTTCCGCCGGCTCGACGCCGACGACTGGGCGCTCGCGGACGAGGTGTACCGCGACCACGCTGCCCGGTACGACCTCTCGATAGACCGCAGCGAGGACTGGTGGCGCGAGCGGACGTTCGACGGCTGGAGCACCACCCCGTTCGTGTACGGCGTGGAACGGGCGGGCGAACTGGTCGGCTACCTCCGCTACGAGGTGGACGACGGTGCCGGGCGCGACGACCGGACGCTCGTCGTCCACGAGTCGGCGTGGAGAGACGACGACGCCTTCCGTGACCTCCTGCGGTTCGCCTACTACCACGACTCGCAGGTCGGCGAGGTGGAGTTCCGGGGTGTCGCCGGCGGCCACCTCCGGGACCTGCTGGACGTCGTGGACGCCGACCACGAGGTCCGTGGCGGCCCGATGGTCCGCGTCGTGGACGTCGAACGGGCGCTCTCTGCCGTTCGCTATCCCGAGAACGTGACGAGCGAGGTCTCCCTGGCCGTGCGTGACTCGGTGGTCCCGGCGAACGACGGGCGATTCCGGCTGTCTGTGGCCGACGGCACGGGAACGGTCGAGCGACTCGACGGTGCCAGCGGGGGCAACGACGTGTCGGACGGTGCCGCCGACGTCGTGGTCGGCTGCTCGGTCGCGGCGCTGTCGGAACTCGTCGTCGGCTACCGCGCCGTCGGCGCCCTCTCACGCGTGTCCGACCTCGCGGTCACCGCCGACGCCGACGACGAGACGGCACTCGTCCGCCTCGGTCGGGTGTTTCCACCCCGGGCCGTGTTCCTCCGGGACTTCTTCTAAACCGGAAGAGTCAGAATCACGCGGGGCGAACCGCGTCACATGGCGGCAGTCGTCGAGATTCGGTGTCCGGACTGCGGGCGTCTCGACGAGGTAGTGAAGGTGCGCGTCGGGACCTACCGCTGTGAGGCCTGCGAGACCCAGTTCGAGGTCACGGACCTGACGGACTGAACCCGGGAGACCGGGGCCCCTGACGCCGACCGCGTGAGTAGCTTGATGACGACGGCGGTCGGAGAGACGGCCGTGACCGGCGTTCGCATCCTCTCCGACGAAGACGTCGCGGCGGTCCTCGACCTCCCTGCGCTCCTGCCGGTGGTCGCCGACGCCCTTCGGGCCCAGCGAGACGGAGCCGTCGAGCGCCCCGACCGGCCGCACTTCCCGGTCGGCGAGGGACCGGACGGCACCGCCGCGGGCACTGCCCTGACGATGCCTGCCTACGTCCACCGCGCGAGCCACTACGCGACGAAACTCGCGAGCGTCCACGAGGGCAACGCCGACCGCGACGACCTCGACACCGTACAGGCACAGATAGCGGTGACGGAGGCCGACACCGGCCGCCCGGCGGCGTACGTGGCCGGTACTCGTATCACGAACGCGCGGACCGGGTGTGTCGGCGGTCTCTGCGTGGGCCGGCTGCCCACGCCCGTCACGCTCGCCGTGATCGGTGCCGGTCGGCAGGCCCGGTGGCAGACCCGGGCCGTCGCGGCCGCCACAGACCTCGCGGCGGTCCGCGTGTTCTCGCCGAGTGACTCCCGGCAGCGCTGTGCGGCGGCCCTCCGTGACCGTGGCATCGAGGCGGCAGCCGTGGACTCGCCGCGGGCGGCCGTCGCGGGGGCCGACGCCGTCGTGACGGCGACGACGGCGACGGAGCCGGTCTTTCCCGGCGACGCCCTCGACCCCGGTGCGCTGGTGGTCGCCGTCGGGGCGTACACGCCGGAGATGCGCGAACTCGACGCCCGGACGGTCGAACGCGGTCGTGGCCGCACCTTCGCCGACGTGCCGACGGAGGCTATCGCGGTGGGCGACTTCGCCGACGCCGGCCTGGACGCCGGTGACCTCCGTCCGGTCGCGGACCTGTTCGACGTCGAAGGATGGCCCCCAGACCCGGCGTCCGACGGCGGCGACGCGGGCGACGTGACCGTCGTCGAGAGCGTCGGGTCGGCCGTGATGGACGCGGCTGCCGCCGAACACGTCCTCGAGAGAGCACGGGCGGCGGGCGTCGGCGAGACGGTGCCGCTGTGAGTCTCGACAGTCGTCGGCACTTCCCTCCGCGTCGATGGCTGTGCCCTCGGCCACGAAATATATCAGGGACGACCCGAGTGTGATAGGAGACCACATGACAGCGGGCGAGCGCGGCGAGTCGCGGCGACCGAGAGACCCCGGGGGCCGGGCCGTCGCCGGGCAGCCACGTGGCGGAGGGTCGCCGTGAGTGACGACCGTGTCTCGGTCCAGACGGCGGAGATACTGGACCGGATCGGCGACGCCTTCTTCGCCCTCGACAGGGAGTGGCGCTTCACCTACCTCAACGACCGCGCCGAGGCGATGCTCGACGCCGACCGCGGCGAACTCCTCGGCCAGGTCTTCTGGGACGAGTTCCCCCAGACGGTCGAGACACAGTTTCCCGACCGCTTCCACCGGGCCATGGAGACACAGGAGTCGGTGGCCTTCGAGTTCTACCACAGTCCGCTGGAGACGTACTTCGAGACGCGGGCGTACCCCTCGCCGTCGGGACTGACCGTGTCACTCCGGGACGTCACCGACCAGAAGGAGCGCGACCGCGACCTGGGCCGCTACCGGACCATCGTCGAAGCCATCAACGACGGCGTCCTCGCCGTGGACGCCGACGACCGCGTCGGCTTCGTCAACGGTGCGCTCGCGGACGCACTCGGGGCCGACCCGGCCGAGGTGGTCGGCAACCACGTGGAGACGCTCATCGAGACGGCGGCCGTCGGCGCCGACGACGCGGCCGAAATCGGCCACGCCCTCGACCAGTTGCGCCGCGGAGATGTCGAACGGCGCCGGATCGAGGTCGCCTACACCAGCACCGAGGGCACCGACCGAGTCGCGGAGGTCCAGTTCGTCCTCCTCGACGAGGAGCGAGTCGCCGGCGTCGTTCGTGACGTCACCGAGTCACGACGGTTCGAGCGGGTCGTTACCTCGCTGCACTCGGTCACGCCGGAGTTGCTGGACGCCGACGGTCACCTCGAGGTCTCCTCCATCGCCGTCCACGCCGCGGGTCAAGTACTCGACCTCCGCGTCTCGGGCATCTGGCTCATCGACGACGAGCGCAACCGACTCGACCCGGTCGCGGCGACGGCGGGTGCCCACGAAGAACTCGGCGGACTGCCGCACTTCCCACGGGGCGAGGGCGTCGTCTGGCAGGCGTTCCGCCGCGGAGAGCCGGCAGTGTACGACGACGTCACCGACGTCGAGGGGCACGAGAACACCCGTCTCCGCAGCCAGATAGTCGTCCCCGTGGGCAGTCACGGCGTGTTGATGGCCGGCGACCCGGCGGCGGGAGCGTTCGACGACACCGACCTCGAACTGGCGACCATCCTCGGCGCGAACACGGAGGCGGCACTCGACCGGACCGAGCGCGACCAGCAGCTGCGCCGGTCGAAGGAGGGTCTCGAGCGCCAGACCGAGCGCCTGCAGGTCCTCGAACGGGTGCTCTCGGACGCGGTGAACGAGCGCCTCGCTCTCGCTGCCCGTCGCGCGGAGGCGGCCGACGCCGAGGCGGTGCTGGAACCGCTGGCGAGCGCCCGACGGCTGACCGACGACGCCGTCGAACTCGCCCACGGCGACCTCTCGGTGCGACCGCGGGCGTCGGTTGAGGCCGGAGAGGTGGCCGCGGCCGCGGCGGCGGCCGTGGACGGCGTGAGCGTCGAGGTGGAGCGGGAGGCGTGGCTCCGTGCCGACCGGGAGCGCCTGTTGCACCTGTTCGAGACGCTGTTCGTGGACGCCCGGCGGCGGGCGACGGCGAGCGTCCACCACGAAGAACGCGAGGCGGCGGTCATCGACCCCGAGCGAGGTGGCGACGTCTCCGACGGTGAACGGACCCCAGCCGAGGAGTGGACTGCGGTGGAGCCGGACGATGGCTCGGCCTCTGGTGGAGCCGACGCGGCCGACGTGACGGTGCGGGTGACGGCCCACGACGACAGCGTCCTCCGCGTCGTGGACGACGCACCACCGATCCCGGAGTCCGAACGGGACCGGTCGTTCGACGTCGAGCGAGCGGTGGACTCGCCGGGCGAGACCGACGACACGGGTGGTCTCGGTCTCGCCGTCGCGGGCGCCATCGCCGACGCGCACGGCTGGGAGCTGTCCGCGACGGTCGTGGACGGGCGAAACTGCTTCGAGGTCGCCGACGTGACGACGCTGGAACCGAGCGAGTGACCGACGGCTACGGGCCGTCGAGCGTCTCGGGCACCTCCCGGAGCAGTCGGTCGTAGGCGTCCTCGGCCGCCAGTTCGTCCACGGTGTCCTCGAGTCTCGCCCGGAGCACCGCGAGTCGGTCCTGGAGGCGTGCGTACTCCTCGCTGGCCCGGAGTTCGGCCTCGGTGCGGCGCGACTCTAGTAGTGCCTTCTTCGAGGCGAGACCGAACAGCCGCTGGAGTTGTTCGTCGTGCGTCGCCCACAGCAGCAGGCGCTCCACGACGGCGTCGAGTTCCTCGGCCGTGACGGGCTTGACGAGGTAGTCGTCGAAGCCCATGTCCACCACGTCGAAGTCGGGGTCCACGGCCGTGACCATCGCGACGCGAGTCGCGAGGTCGCGCTCGCGAATACGGGACAGCACCTCGTCGCCCGAGAGCCCCGGCATCCGGCGGTCGAGGAGGACGACGTCCACGTCGTCGTCCACGCTCTCGAGGGCGGTCTCGCCGTCGTTGGCGACCCGGACGTCGTAGTCGTCCGAGAGTCGCATCGCGTACAGGTCTGCGAGTTGGGGGTCATCCTCGACGGCGAGTACCGCCGGTCGGTCGGTCCCGTTCATCCGACTGTCACCCCCGACACCCGGATCGTACCGGCGTCGTCCACGGCTGGCGCGTCGGCGTGACGGGAGACGGCACGGTCACTCGCCCATCGCATCGGGAATCGTGTCGCGGAGGTCCGTGAGTGCGGTACGGTCGTAGCGTACCGTCGTCTCGCCCGCGCGGACCGACAGCGTCGCGTCTTCCGTGGTCGATCCCAGTTCCGTCACCGGGGCGTCGTCGCCGACGGCGCGGCGGACGGCGTCGGGGTCTGTCGTGCCGACGACAGCGCGGCCGGGTGCCTCACCGAACAGTTCGGCCGCCGGGTCTTCCCCCGGCAGCGAAGCGTCCACGCCCGCAGTACCGGCCGTCACCGTCTCCGCGAGCGTCGTCGCGAGACCACCCTGGCTCACGTCGTGGAGGAACTCGGTGGTCGGCTGGGTCGCGACGGACGCGATGGCCTCCACGCGGGCACTGGCGTCTTCGGGCGGAGCGGGGAACCTGTCGGTGCCGCCCGTCCGGGCGAGGTACTCGGATCCGCCGAGTCGCGGGGCCGACCGCCCGACGAGCAGAACCGTGGTCCCGGGGACGGCGTCGATACCGGGCGTGCGCCACCCCGAGCGTGCACCGAGCATCAGCAGCGTCGGCGTCGGCGCGACGGGACCGCTGGCGGAGTCGTTGTACAGCGAGACGTTGCCGCCGACGACGGGCACGTCGAGGGCAGCGCAGGCCTCTGCCAGTCCCTCCACGACCGCCGCGAAGCCGCCGTAGGTCGTCGGGTCCTCGGGGTTCCCGCCGTTCAGGCAGTCCACGGCCGCGAGCGGCCGTGCCCCGACACAGGCGAGGTTAGCGGCGTTCTCGAGGGCGACGGCACGGGCACCCGCTCGCGGCGCGACCGTCGTCCATTGCGGCGCGGCACCGGCCGAGAGGGCGATACCGGTGCCGCTCTCGACGCCGCCGCCCGTCTCGCGGACTGCCAGAACTGCCGCGTCGTCGCCGGGACCGACCGCCGTCCGGAGTCCCACCTCGTGGTCGTACTGCCGGTATATCCACCGCTTGCTGGCGGCCGACGGACTAGCGACGACCGACTCGAACGCCGTCTCGAGGTCCGCGTCGGGTCGGTCCACCGTCGGCGCCGCCGGTTCGACCCGGTCGTGGTCGTCGAGTGGAGCGCCCTCGGCGAGCAACTCCGCCGGCGTGTTCACCACCACGTCTCCCTCGAACCGCGCGACGTACTGACCGTCGGCGGTCACCTCGCCGACGACCGAACAGCCGAGGTCGAACCGCTCTGCGACGGACTTCACGGCCGCGACGTCCTCTGGTTTCACCTCGTAGCACATCCGCTCCTGTGACTCGGCGAGAAGAATCTCCGTCGCGGTCATGCCCGGTTCCCGCCGGTGCAAGGCGTCGAGGTCGAGGTCGGCACCGAGGTCCCCCTTGGCGACGAGTTCACACGTCGCGCCGCCGAGGCCGGCCGCGCCGAGATCTCTGGCGGCGACGACGAGGTCGCGGTCGAGGAGCGCCTCGCTAGTCTCAATCAGTAGCTTCTCCGTGTAGGGGTCGCCAACCTGGACGGCCGGCCTGTCCTCGGTCTCGGCGTCCTCGTCGAGGTCCTCGCTGGCGAACGCCGCCCCGCCGAGGCCGTCGCGACCGGTGGCGTTGCCCACGACGACGAGGCGGTTACCGGGCGACTGTGCCTCGGCAGTGACGAGGCGGTCGGCCGAGAGCAGTCCCACGCAGCCGACGTTGACGAGGGGGTTGCCCTCGTAGGACTCGTGGAACTCTACGCTCCCGCCGACCGTCGGCACGCCGATGGCGTTGCCGTAGTCCGCGATGCCCTCGACGACGCCGTCGAGTAGGTATCGGGATCGCTCGCGGTCGAGCGGGCCGAAGTACAGCGAGTCGAGGAGGGCGACCGGATAAGCTCCCATCGAGACGATGTCGCGAACGATGCCGCCGACCCCCGTCGCCGCGCCGTCGTACGGGTCCACGTACGAGGGGTGGTTGTGGCTCTCGATGCCGACCGCGAGGTAGATGTTCTCGTGGCCTCCGTCGCTCTCACCGTGACCCACGTCTTCGATGCCCGGGAGATCGTCCGGTGCCGGGACGGCGAGAACGGCGGCGTCGTCGCCCGGTCCAACGACGACGCGGTCCCCCTCGCTCTCGAACGCCGAGAGGAGAGCCCGCGAGGAACGGTAGGCACAGTGCTCGCTCCAGAGATTCTCGAAGAGCGCCGACTCCGCAGGCGTCGGTTCCCTGTCGAGCGCACCCTCGATCCGCCGTCGGTCACCGTCCCGAAGGGCCATCGGTTCGTCACATCCGGTGCGTCGGCAAGTGTGTTTCCATGCCGGCTGCCCCGGGACCCGGGACCGGCGGTCTTTTTTGTATCCCCGTGCTACCGGTAGGCGTGCTGTCGGTCGAGTTGCACTCACACTCGGCGCTCTCCCACGACGGGCGTGACCCCGTCGAGGCGCTGTTGAAGCGTGCGGCCGCCGTCGGACTGGACGCACTCGCCGTCACCGACCACGACGAGATAGCGGCGAGCCTGGAAGCCGTCGATCTGGCGCCCGAGTACGGCCTGATCGGGATTCCGGGGATAGAGGTGTCAAGCGCTGCGGGTCACGTCCTCGCACTGGGCGTTCGCGAGACCGTCCCGGCCGGTCTCTCCTTCGAGGCGACTCTCGACCACATTCACGCCCTCGGCGGGACGGCCGTCGTCCCCCACCCGTTCCACCGCTCGCGGAGCGGCGTGATGGCGAACATCGACCGCGACAGACTCGCCCAGGCAGACGCCATCGAGGTGTTCAACTCGCGGCTGTTGACCGGCCGAGGGAACCGGAAGGCGGCGCGGTTCGCCCGCGAGCGCGACCTGCCGATGACCGCCGGCAGCGACGCCCACATCGCCGACATGGTTGGCCGGGCGGTCACCGCCGTCGGCGTCGGCGAGGAGACCGGGACAGAGGCCGACGCCGAGGACATCCTCGCAGCCGTCCGCGCCGGTCGGACCAGCGTCGAGGGTCGGCGCACCCCGTGGTACATTTCGTTCCGACAGGCCGCCGGCGGTGCGAAGCGGCGAGTCCGCGACCGTATCTCGGGCTTCCTCAGATGACCGACGAGGAGACCGTTTCGGGCGCGCCCGCCGCTGCCGTCCGAGAGGCCTTCCAGGACGGTGCAGCGCTCTGCGGTGCCGACGGCTTCGCCGGTACCGTCGACGGCCACCTCGTTCGCGACGTCCTCGGCCGGGAGCCACTGTTCGTCGTCGAGTCGGCGGGTGGCGTCGAGTGGGCCACCTCTCTCGACGACCTCGACCGCGAGGAGGGAACGGAGTTCCCCGCGGGACACGCGCTGGCGACGGAGGAGGGGAATGTGAACCCGCTTCGAGACGCGAGACGGGTGTTCGAACTGCCGGATCCCCGTCCCCTCGACGACGTGGCGACCAGCAGTCGTCGAGTGCGGGCGGTTCTCCGGTCGGTCGCCGGAGACGTGCCGGACGACGTACCTGTGGCCTTCTCCGGGGGCGTGGACTCGGGCGTCGTCGCCGCGATGACCGACGGGCCGCTCTACGTCGTCGGCTTCCCGGAGAGTCACGACCTCGCGGCGGCTCGCGAGGCTGCCGCGGCGATGGACCGGGAGTTGCGAGTCGTGGAACTGTCTCACGACCGACTGCGCGAGACGGTCCAGCGCGTGGCGCGAGCGACGGGACGAACCAACGCGATGGACGTCGCGATCGCGGTGCCGCTCGTGGTCGCCGCCGAGGCGGCCGCCGCGGACGGCCACGCCCACCTCGCCGTCGGGCAGGGAGCCGACGAACTGTTCGGCGGCTACGCGAAGGTTGCGAACGCACCTGAGGACTCGCGGGTTGCGGCCGACACCGTCCGCGGCGCCACTCGGGAGGTGGTCCAGACCCTCCCGGGACAGCTGGCTCGCGACGTGCCGGCGCTCCGGTCCGCAGGTGTCGAGCCCGTGGCCCCATTCTTGCGCGACCACGTGGTGGCGACGGCGCTTCGACTGCCGGGAGCGGCACTCGTCGACGGCGACCGTCGGAAGATGGCCCTGCGCGAGGCAGCACGAGCGTTCGTCCCTACTACCGTGGCCGACCGTGACAAGAAAGCCGTCCAGTACGGCAGTTACGCGTCGCGCGAACTCGATCGCCTGGCCCGACGGGCGGGATTCAAGCGACGGATGAACGACCACGTCTCGCGGTACGTCCAGTCGCTGGTCGAGGAGTAGCGAACAGGCGGCGTCGGCGGAAAGCGCCGGGGTGACACGCCGCGCTCCCGTCTCGGTCGGCCCCGGTCGAGCCTCAGGTCACGGGGAAGGGTGTCGCGGCATCACATATCAACGGCCGGACGCCTCAGTCTCCGACCGTCTCGATTGCGCTGAGACCTATCTCGACGGTGTCAGGTTCGAGCGTGTCGCTGGTCCGGAGGTCGTCGGCGGAGAGCCACCGCCAGTCCGCCGCAGGCACCTCGCCGTCGGCGGGGTCGATGTCGCGGCGGTCCGTGCGGGCGTAGTACACGAGGTCCACGTGCTGGTGACCCACCTCGCCGTCGTGGTGGTTGATGTCCGCCAGTTGAGTGTGCCGGGGGCGCGGGATGGAGCGGACCGTCGGCGAGGTGATGTCCTCCGGGTCGGCAACGAGTTCGGGGTCGAGACCGGTCTCCTCGCGGGCCTCGCGGAGGGCGGCCTCGTGCGGTAGTTCGCCTCGGTCGACGTGACCGCCGGGCGGGAGCCACATGTCCAGTCGCTTGTGGTCGTGCAGGGCGGTCGCGCCGTCGTTGACGAGGTACACGGTCGCGGTGAAGTGCCGCGTCAGTTCCATGGACGGCGGCCGACCGGGAGACTATTCAACGCGTCGAAGGAGAGAGCGTCAGGCCGCGCCGAGACCTTCCTCGGCCTCGAGGAGTTCGTGGTAGCGGTTGCGGCGTACACTGCGGCGGCGGCGAGACCGACGGGCGACTTTCCGGAGTGGATGCCCTCGCTCTTCGCGGTCTCGAGGAGACCCCGAGCACGGCGCTCTGCCTCGTCGCTGAGGCCGAGTTCGCTGGCGAATCGGGGGACGTAGCTCACCGGGTCGGCCGGCTTGATCTCGAGGTTGAGTTCGCGTACCACGTAGCGGTACGTGCGGGCGATCTCGTCCTTATCGACGCGGGAGACGGTGGTAATCTCGTCGAGACTGCGCGGAGTGCCGGCCTGTCGGGCGGCGGCGTACAGCGAGGCGGTCGCGACGCCCTCGATGGAGCGCCCCGGGAGGAGGTCCT
>CAZEIO010000044.1:0-12810 GCA_964512525.1 uncultured Halobacteriales archaeon | reverse complement strand
CGTTGAGGAAGGCGTTGCGGAGTTCGTCGTTGGTCATCTGCTTGAGACCGACCTCGGCGGCGAAGCCGTGGTGGGTGCTCTCGTCGTCGGTCGGGCCGAAGAACTGGATGATGCGGGGCCACCACTCCTCGAAGGCTTCCTGCACCATCTCCTGTTCCTTCCGGGAGCCGTTCATCAGTTCGCGGAGGATGTCCTCGCCGTGCTTGACGTGAAAGCCCTCCTCGAAGCAGACCTTGTCCATCGCGTGGGCGTACGGCTCCCACGACGACGACTTCAGCGTCGCCTGCCGGCGCATCGCGGCGCCGTCGACGAAGAAGGCGATCATCGGCGTCTCCGCGTAGTTCTCCATCGGGTAGTGGAAGCAGTTGAGGAACTTGCCTTTCCCCTCGGCGAGTTCGTCGAGCATCTCGTCGCGGGTCTTCACGCCGAGTGACTCCGCCGCCCGGTAGAGTAACTGTCCGTGCCCGATCTCGTCCTGGCACTTCGCGCTGAAGGCCAGTTTCCGGTCGATCGAGGGCGCCTGCCGGATGAACGGACGCTCCAGGTAGGCGCCCATGATCTCGCTGTTCGCGTGGAACTGGATCATCCGGGTGGCCGCCTTCCGGTACTCCTCGGGCATGTCGTCGCTCGGGTTGAACGCCCGGGGAGCGGCGCGTTCTTTGACCTCCGCTATGTCCATACCCCAACATTTGCGGGCCACCCACATACGGATTGCCCCGTCCATGGACGGGGTTTAAATATTAGACGGTCCGATCTCCGGTGATCGATCGTGATAGCCGCCTGCCTCATCGTCGAGTTCGCCGTCACCGGCGACGACTGCCCACTCGCCCGGGCCGCCCGGGAGACGGGCGTCTCGATAGACGCCCACCCCTCGCAACTGCGCACCGACGACAACGCGCTCCTGCGGTTCTCGGCCCCGGTCCCCGACGTCACGGCCGACGACGCGCCGGCCGCCAACGAGACGGCGGCGAGTCTCGCCGCCGAGGACCGCACGCTCGACCCCGCCCAGTACGGCCCGGTCGCCGAGGTCCTCGACGCCGACGAGCGAGTGCGCTACCTCCACGCGGCCGCGGACGGCGACCGGGTTGCCTTCCGCTGTCTCTCGAAGCGACCCTGCGTCGTCCACGCGCTCACTGACGCCGGGTTCATGGTCGAGTCCATCCGCTACGCGCCGGCCGAAGAGCGACACCGCGGTGCCGTCGTCGGCTACGACGTGCTCCGAGGGGTGCTCTCGGTCGGCGCGGACCGCTCCGAGGAGGGCGACGGGGTCAGCGTCTCCGTCGAACGCGTTCACCCACTCGGCACGGAGGACCAGCGGGGAACCGCGGCCCGTCGCTGGTCGATAACGCCCCGGCAGGAGGCGGCGCTGCGCACCGCGCTGGCGATGGGCTACTTCGCGGTCCCACGCGAGACGGACGCCGCCGAGGTGGCCGCCGAGCTCGGCGTCAGCAAGTCCGCCTTCCTCGAGCGCCTGCGTCGCGGCCAGCGGTCGCTGCTGGAACAGGTACTGTAACTGTAGTCCGTCGTCCGGGAGGGGACGGCGCCCTCTCCTCACTCCCCGGTCTTGTACACGCCGCGGGCGTCCGCGACGAGGGTGCCGTCCTCGCCGTGGACGAGGACGTCCACGCTCCCCACCTGGTCGCCGAAGCGCACCACGTCGGCCTCGGCGGACAGGTCGCCGGCCGCGACCTCGTGGTAGTCGATGCGCATGTCCACGGTCGGCACCGGTCGGTCGGCCAGCGAGACGAGTGCCGCGCCGCCGACGGTGTCCGCGAGGGTGAACGTCACGCCGCCGTGGGCCATCAGTCGCTCGTCGTGCCACGACAGTTCCGGTCGCATCTCGAGTCGGCCCTCGGCGTGGCCGTCGCCCACCCGGGTGACCTCGACGCCGAGGAAGTCGGCAAACGGCATCGTCTCGAAGAACGACTCGACGTCCATGCCCCGCCAGTCGTGACGACGTGGCAAAAAGGTGTGTCCGAGGGTCGGCGTCGGTCGCGTCAGTCGGCCACGAGCGGGCCGGTCTCTGCGGGCGCGACACCGGCGGCCGGGACCGCCGGAACTGGCGACGCGTCACCACCGATCGGACCGAGCGGGAGCGGTGCCAGCGCGGCGGGCGTGCCGCCGGGGTCGGTGGCCTCGCGGATCAGTTCCTGCAGTGCCTCGACCTCTATCTCGTACACTACGGCGACCGAGCGGTCCTCGCGGCTGGTGCGCAGGGCGTTCAACTGGGTCTCGGCGGGGGTTCCCGGCTCGACGGTGCCCTTCCCGAGAGTGATGAGCGAGCCGATGGTCTGGTTGAGTCGTCGGGCGGTGTCTCCGTCCTCGGCCTCCAGGTACGTCGAGACGCCGACCTGCCCGTCGTCGGCGTAGTACGCCCCGGAGTAGGCGGTCACTCCGGAGAACTGCGTGAGGTCCACCGGCGAGTCCTCGCTCGCACGCTCTGCTGCCTGCCCGATGATCGCTCGCTGGGCCTCCGAGACGGTGGCGGCGTAGCGGAGGTAGGCGTCCTCGCGGGTGCGGTCGTACGCCGAGCGGAGGTCGCCGCCGAAGGCCTCGCGCTCGCCCTCGGCGACGTCCACGACGTCGGTCACGACGCTCCGGTTCGTCGAGAACACCCAGCGACCCTCCTCGAACTCCGCCACGTACGTCGTCTCGTCGTCGGTGTCGTTCACCACCTGATACACCGTGACGTCCTCGTAGGGGTCACCCTCGCGGAACTCGTCGGTCGCCGGGGCCGTCCGGAGACTCTCGAGGACGTCCTCGCGGTCCCACGTCGCCGCGACGACGAGGCCGGCGTACGCCTGTGTCTCCGGCTGGACGCCGCCCACCGCCGGCTGGTCCGGGGTGCGCCCGAAGACGGCCACCGACTGCAGGCCGTCCACGGTGAGGTTCGAGTCGGCCTCCTCGCGGGCCCGTTCGAGGATGCCCTCTAGCGTCCGTGGCGTGTCGCTGTCCGCCGGCACTGTCTCCTCCAGGTAGGTGTTCACCACCGTCTCCGTCTCGTCGTTCTCGAGGACGTCGAAGTCGAGCGTCACCACCACGTCCACGCCGCTCGGCACCGCCGACGCGGGGTCGGTGTCGCCGCGGTCGGTCGCCGCACACCCCGAGAGGACGACGAGCCCGACGAGTGCCACCGCCGCCGTCCGTCGTCCAAGTACGGTCATCTCGCTCCCTCCGTCGCTTTCGGGGGTCGCCGCTGTCGTCTCATCATCGGCGCGACAGTTCGACCCCGCCCGGCAAATACCCATCGCCAGTCGCCGGTCGGCGGGCGGTGGACGGGGTGAGGTGTCCTTAAGCCACGGGCGACCGAGGCGAGCGCATGGACGTCACCGACGACGGCGGCGTTCGGCGCATCACCTTCGACCGGCCGGCGGTCTCGAACGCCATGACCGGCGACGTCGCCGCCGACCTCGCGAGGGCGGTCGAGGGGGTCGCGCCGGACGACCACGACGCCGTCCTGATAACGGGCGAGGGCGAGGCGTTCTGTGCCGGCGGCGACGTCGAGGCGATGGCCGACCGCGAGGAGAGCGCCGAGGCGGCCCGGACCCGACTCGCCGAGACCTTCGGCCGTCTCTTCGAGGCGGTGTTCACCAGTCGTGTGCCCGTCGTCGCCCGGGTCAACGGCGACGCCGCGGGCGCGGGCCTCTCGCTGGCGGCCGTCGCCGACTTCGCGTACGCCGTCGAGTCGGCTCGCTTCGTCGCCGCCTTCGTCCACGTCGGTCTCGTCCCCGACACCGGCGGAACCTTCCTCCTGCCCCGTCTCGTCGGGTGGAAGACGGCGAAGCGCCTCGCGGTGACCGGCGACCCGATGCCGGCGTCCGAGGCCGCCGCTGCCGGCCTGGTCAACGAGAGCGTCCCTCCCGCCGGCCTTGACGACCGCGTCGCCGACTGCCTCGACACCCTCGCCGACCGCCCGACCGAGACGGTCGGCCTCATCAAGCGGGCGATGCACGAGAACCTCGGTCGCGAGTGGGGACCCGCACTGGACTACGAGCAACACGTCCAGGCGCTGGCGTACGACACGGACGCCCACGCGGAGGGCGTCGCGGCCTTCCTCGAGGACCGCTCGCCCGAGTTCGACTAACTTGCGACGGCAGAACGCACTTGTCCCTCGCGCGAGTCCGTGGGGGAATGGGCCACGTCCACGACAACCCCTTCGACGTCCCCCACCGCGAGGGCTTTCTCGAGATAGAAGACTACGACCTCTACCACCGCACGTTCGGCACGGGCGAGACGCTCCTCCTCGGCCTGCACGGCGGTCCGGGCGGCAACAGCGAGTCCATCGCGCCGCTCGCTCACCTCGGCGGCGAGGACCGCCGGGTCGTCCTCTACGACCAGTTCGGCTGTGGCCGCTCGGACCGTCCCGCCGACGGCGACTTCGACCGCTACACCGTCGCCCACTACCGGGCGGAAGTCGAGGCCGTCCGGGCGGCCCTCGACGCCGACGAGATGGTCCTCTACGGCCACTCGTGGGGCGGGATGCTCGCACTGGAGTACGTCCTCGCCCACCCGGAGCGCGTCTCGAAACTGGTCCTCTCGGGCACGCTCGCCGACACCGCCGAGGCCATCGACGTGATGCGGGACGCCCGCGACGAGGTTCTCACCGACGAAGAACTCGCGCGGCTCCGGGAGTTCGAGGCCCGCCGCGAGTTCGGCGACCCCGAGTACCGCGACCTCGTGGAGAAGGTGTACGACGAACGGGTCGTTCGCGTCGAGGACCCCATCTGGCGGGAGAAGGCCGACCTCAACACCGACGCCTACGGCCTGATGTGGGGGCCGACGGAGTTCTCCCTCGCCGAGACTGCCCGCCTGCGGGGGTGGAGCGTCGCCGACCGCCTCGAGGAGATAGCGGTGCCCACGCTCGTCCTCGTCGGCGAACACGACGAGATAGGGCCGCCCGTCGCCGAGACCATCGCCGACGGTATTCCCGATTCCGAACTGCGCGTCCTCGCCGGGGCCAGTCACCACTCCCACTGGGAGGTGCCCGAGCGACACCGCGAGGTCGTCGAGGACTTCCTCGCCGGGTGAGTCGCTACTCCCCGGCGTCGGTCCCGGCGAGGAAGCGCCGGACGACCCGGTCGAAGGCGCCGCCGGCGAGGACGGCGTCGTGTGCCGCGCCGCGGAGCCGCACTCGCCGGCCGTCCGCGAGCCGAGCGGCGCTGTCCAAGCCGGCGTCGGTGAAGAACGGGTCGCCCGTCCCCCCGACGACCAGGGTCGGCACGCCGGCGTCGGCGACCGCCGACAGGGCCGCCCGGCCGTCGTGGTCGAGACAGGCCTGTACGGCCCGGCGGAAGGCCGCCGGACTCCGGGGGTCGCGGAGGCGGTCGAAGACGGTGCCGGCGACCTGCATCGCCAGCCGTGCCGCTCCCCGGGCGACGACGCCGCTCGCAGACCGGTATATCGCCCCCCACCGACCGGCGGCGGCGTGGTCGTCCCACTCCCGGAGCAGTTCCCGTCCCGAGGCGCGGTCCACGCAGTCGGCGGCGAGGCCGAGGACGAGTCGGTCAACGAGTCCGGGCCGGGCGGCCGCGACCTCGCTCGCGAGGAATCCTCCCATCGAGAGACCGAGGAGGGCGGGCGGGCGGTCGTGTCGCTCCGCGACCGCCGCGAGCGCCGGCCGGTAACCGGCGGCGATGCGCTCCGTCGAGGCGGCCACGGACCGCGACTGGCCGACGTAGTACACCGACCGCCGGTCGGCGTAGCGCCGGCAGTAGCGGGCCGCGACCCGCGGGAACCAGCGGGAGTCGGCGACGCCGTGGAGCGGGTCGTTCAGGCCAGGGAGGACGACCAGCGGCGCGCGGGCACCGCCTCCAGGGGGGCCGACCCGGACGGCGGGCAGGTCGGCCAGTCGCTCGCGGCCGGGCGTCACCAGTCGTCGGACGCCGGCGACGCTCACAGGCCGAGCAGTTCCTCGGCGTTCTCCCAGAGTATCTTCCGCTGGACCGACTCGGGAAAACCGAGGTCCGCGAACTGCTCCAGCCACCGGTCGGGTTCGATCATCGGGTAGTCGGTGCCGAACATCACCTTGTCCTGCAGGAGCGACCGGGCGTACCGCAACACTTGGTCGTCGATGTACTCCGGCATCCACCCCGAGAGGTCCATGAAGACGTTGCCCTTCTGCTGGCAGATGGCGAGTTGCTCCTTCTCCCAGGGGAAGGCGGGGTGGGCCATCAGGATCGGCAGGTCCGGGTGGCGAGCGGCGAGGTCGTCCAGCAACATCGGGTCGCCGTACTTGATCTGGAGACCGCGACCGCCCGGCGCGCCGGCGCCGAGCGTCGAGGAGCCACCGTGGAAGACACAGGGAACGCCGAGGTCCTCGATAGTGTCGAACAGTTCCTCGTGGGCCGGGTCCGAGGGGTCGAACCCCTGTGCGATCTGCTGGAACTTGAACCCGGAGAGGTCGAGGTCCTCGACGGCCCGGCGGGCGGACTCGACGGCGTCGTCCTTGCGGGGGTCAACGCTGCCGAAGCCGACGAAGAAGTCGGGATGGTCGTCACGTACCTCGGCGACGTGTTCGTTCGTGACCGGCGGGTTGCCGGTGTTGGTCTCGGCGTCCCACGCGAGGAGGACCGCCCGGCCGATGCCGGCGTCCTCGTACGTCTCGATCATCTCCGCGTACGACCCGGGGTCCACGTCGGTGCCGAATCGCCGGGCCGCGTCGGCCATCATCTCGCCGCCGGCCTCGACGAGGAAGTTCGCCGTCGGCGGGTGCGCGTGGGTATCGACGGCGCGGTCCGCGCCCGAGAGGACGTCGATTGGCATACTCCCCACTCGAGGTCGAGGGTGATAATCTGGACGGTCCGCCGGACGACCCGACCGTTTTAGGCCGGCCTAAGATCGCCACTCTCTTTTTGGTCGGCCTAAAATCGCCGCGCAGTGACACAGGATACCTGCGTCGTCGCCCCGACGATACGGAACCCGGAGTTCGTGCGCGAGTACGTCGCAAACGCCCGCGAGCACGGCCACGCCGACCGCCTGCACTTCGCCCTCGTCACCGAGGACCACTGCGACACGGCGGGGATGCGGTCGATGCTCGACGACCTCGGCGTCGCCGGCCGGGTGTTCGCCGGCAGCGACCGCGACCGCTGGTTCCGCGACCACGGTCTCGCGGAGTACGGTGACCTCGTGCCCGCGCGGAGTCACGCACAGACCTCGTTCGGGCTGCTGTACCTCTGGGCGAACGACTTCGAGTACGGCGTCTTCCTCGACGACGACACGCGCCCGCACCCGGACTTCGACTTCTTCGGCGGCCACTACGCGACCCTCGCCCGCGAGGGGCCCGTCGAAACGCGCGCCTCGGACACGAACTGGGTGAACGTCCTCGACGGCGTCGCGGACCTCTACCCGCGTGGGTACCCCTACGACGCCATGGACGAGACGACCGAACGCTCGACGACGGCGGCCGCCCCGGTGGCCGCCTCGCAGGGTCTCTGGACCGACGTGCCCGACCTGGACGCCGTGCGCATCCTCGCCGACGGCGACCTCCGCGGGCAGTCTTCGGTGCGACTCTCCCGCGAGGACTACGAGTCGCCGGCCGCCCTCGGCACGCTCGACGGCGGCTCGCAGTTCGCCGTCGAACCGGGCCACTACACGACGGTCTGTTCGATGAACCTCGCCTTCCGCCGCGAGGTGGTGCCCGCCTTCTACCAGTTGCCGATGGACGACAACCCGTGGGACGTGGGTCGCTTCGACGACATCTGGAGCGGCGTCCTCCTGAAGCGGGCCTGTGACGTCCTCGGCTACCGCCTCTTGACGGGGACGCCCCTGTGCGTCCACGAGAAGGCACCCCGCTCCACCTTCGGCGACCTCCGGGCCGAGGCGCCGGCACTCGAACTCAACGAGCACCTCTGGCGAATCGTGGACGACGCCGGTGCGGACGCGACGACCTTCGCCGGCGTCTTCCGCGCGATGGCCGACGCCGTCGAGACGGCCGACCTCGACCTCGACAACGACGACTTCCTGCCGTACGTCGCCGACCACATGCGCCGGTGGCT
This sequence comes from uncultured Halobacteriales archaeon, assembly GCA_964512525.1. GTDB lineage: Archaea > Halobacteriota > Halobacteria > Halobacteriales > SW-7-71-33 > SW-7-71-33. Next base: position 4,816 of record CAZEIO010000044.1, on the reverse strand, counting down.
GGACTGTCTCGACGCCCTCGCCGCACCGCGAGCACCGGCCGACGACTGAGTCGGAACGCACAAGTGTTTAGGTTGACCTAAAACGAGCTATGCACGATTCACGCGAGACGAGCCGGCGCCGGTTCGTCGGGCGGACGGTCGGTGCCGGCGTTGGGGCACTCGCCCTCGCCGGCTGCCTTGCCGACGACGGTGCCGACGGCGACGTCGGACAGGTCGGGTCTGGCCGCCGGGACCGCGAGACACCGGGCGGGACGCCGGTGGCAGAACTGCCGGACCTGACCGGGACCATCGACGTGTACTCCGGCCGGGGTCAGCCACTCGTCGGCGGCCTGGTGGCCTTCCTCCGCGAGGAGTACCCCGACGCGACCATCCGCGTCCGCTACGACAGCGCGAACAACCTGCTCGCGCGACTTGACAACGAGGGACAGAACAGTCCGGCCGACGTGTTCTTCACCGTCAACGCCGGTGCGCTGGGTGCGCTGAACGAGCGTGGCCGCGCCCTCGACCTCGGTGACGAGGTGCTGTCCATGGCCCGTGAGCGCTTCCGGGCGCCCGACGGTCGCTGGGTCGGCACGTCCGGTCGCGTGCGGACGGTGCCGTACAACACCGAGACGCTCGACTCCGTCCCGGACTCCATCTACGACTACCCCGAGGACGACCGCTTCCAGGACGCGATGGGCTGGGCGCCGACGTACTCCTCTTTCCAGGCGTTCGTCACCGCCATGCGCATCCTCCAGGGCGAGGACCGCGCGCGGTCGTGGCTGGAGGGGATGATCGAACAGGGGACGACCGAGTACAACGACGAGTTCCTCGTCGCGCAGGCGGTCGCCGACGGCGACATCGCCGCCGGTCTCACCAACCACTACTACGTCCAGCGGGTTATCGACGCCCGCTCCGACCCGCCGATAACGACGGGTAACACGGTCAACGACGCCGGCTCCATCTTCAACGTCGCCGGCGCGGCCGTCGTGGACACCGCGACCGACGCCGACACGGCTCGCACCTTCGTCCGGCACCTCCTCTCGGCAGAGGCACAGGAGTACTTCGCCGTCTCCCGCACCTTCGAGTACCCCGCGATCCCCGAGGTCGAACCGCTCGACCGCCTCCCCTCGCTCGCGGAACTCGACCCGCCAGACGTGGACCTCACTCGCCTGTCCGATCTCCAGCCGACGATCGACCTCCTCAAGGAGGTCGGTCTGCTGTAACCGACACGCGATGGCGACGGACCCCAGTACCGACCCGCCGGCCGCCGACGCCACGAGCGGTGGCCTCCGGGAGCGACTCCGGGCTGGTGGCGACACCGGCACCGGGGACGACCTTCCCCTCTCGGTCACGCTCGTCGCCGGTGCCGTCGCCGCCGCCGTGCTCTTTCCGCTCCTCTGGCTGGTGGTCGCCGCCGTCGAGGCCGGTCCCGCCGGGTTCGCCGCGCTCGTCCGGCCGACGGCGGTTCGCGTCCTCGCGAACAGCCTCACGCTCGTCGCCCTGGTCACCGGCCTCTCGACGGTTATCGGCGTCCCACTCGCCTACCTCGTCGTCCGCACCGACCTGCCGCTGCGCCGGTTTTGGACTGTTGCCTGTGCCCTGCCGCTGGTCGTCCCCTCGTACATCGGAGCCTTTGCTTTCGTCTCTGCGTTCGGGCCGTCGGGCGACCTCAACGGCGTCTTTCTCGCCTACGGCCTGCCCCGCGTCCCCGAAATTGCCGGTCTCGCGGGCACGACGCTCGTCCTCACGCTGTACACCTACCCTTACGTCTTCCTCACGGCCCGCGCGGCGCTGGTCTCGATGGACGACTCGCTGGTGGAGGCCGCCCGCACCCTCGGTCACGGCCGCGTGACCGCCTTCCGTCGGGTGACGGCGCCCCGCATCCGCCCTGCCGTCGCCGCCGGTGCCCTCCTCGTCGGTCTCTACACGCTCTCGGACTTCGGGACGCCCGCCATCATGCGCTACGACGTCTTCACGCGGGTCATCTTCGTCGAACACTCGACGTACAACACAGACCTCGCGGCGATGCTCTCCCTCCAGTTGGTGGCCGTCACGGCCGTCGTCCTCGCCGTCGAGTCCCGCCTGCAGGACGACGCGCCGGTTCACTCGGCCGGTGGGGGGTCCGGCGACCGCCTCCACCTCGGCCGCCTCCGCTGGGTCGCCACCCTCCTGCCGGCGGCGGTGGTCGGCGTTGCCCTCGCGGTGCCACTCGCCGTTCTCGGCCTGTGGCTGGTACAGGACGCCGCCGGCACCGGCGCGGCACTGGCCTTCCGGCCCTCCTACGCCGTCAACTCGGTGGTAGTGGCCGGCGCCGCCGCTGCGCTGACGGCCGTCTTCGGTCTCCCCGTTGCCTACCTCGCCGCTCGCGGTCGCTCGCGGGTGGCGTCGGCCGTCGAGCGAGCCACGTGGGTCGGCTACGCCGTCCCCGGGGTCGTCCTCGGTCTCGCCCTCGTGTACTTCGGCGCCCGCTACGGCGGCGACCTCTACCGGCAGGGAATCGTCCTGCTCCCCCTCCTGGTGTTCGCCTACGTCGTCCGCTTCCTCCCGCAGGCCGTCGGCGCGGCGCGGGCGTCGTTCGTCAGCGTGGACCCGCGACTGCCGGAGGCCGCCCGCTCGCTGGGCGTCGGCCGCGTCGGTTCGTTCCGCCGGGTGACGCTCCCGCTCGTCGCGCCCGGCCTCCTCGCGGGTGCTGCACTGGTCTTCCTCACGACGATGAAGGAGTTGCCCGCCACGCTGCTGTTGCGACCCGCAGGGTTCACGACGTTGGCGACACACATCTGGAGCGTACAGGACCAGGGCTACTTCGGCTACGCCGCCGTCCCCGCGCTCATCCTCCTCGGGGTGTCGGCGCTGTCGATGTACGTCCTCGTCCGCACGGAGGGTGGCAATGTCAGGTGACGACGACCGGTCGGGCGACGCCAGTTCCCCCCGCAGAGAGCGCCGACAGTCCGCGGACGCAGAGACAGACACCGGCACGGACGCCGATCCGGATTCGGCGGCGCCGGCGCGTCCCGAGACCGACGGCGGCGCGGCCGTCGAGTCCGGACGGACGACCGACGGGACGGAGCGTACGGAGGGCGACGACCTCCACGGCTGGGCACAGGCCCCCGCCGGCGACGACGAACCGGTCGCCCTCGAACTCGACGGCGTCTCGAAGGCCTTCGGCGCGACGCCCGTCGTCGAGGACCTCTCGCTGTCGGTCCGCGACGGCGAACTCCTCACGCTCGTCGGCCCCTCGGGGTGTGGGAAGACGACGACGCTGCGTCTCGTCGCCGGTCTCGAACGACCGGACGCCGGCGAGGTCCGCATCGCCGGCGAGACCGTCGCGACCGCAGACCGCTCCGTCCCCGCCGAGGAACGCGACGTCGGCGTCGTCTTCCAGGAGTACGCCCTCTTCCCACACATGACGGCCGCCGAGAACGTCGCCTTCGGCATCGCGGACCGCCCCGCCGACGAACGGGAGGCCCGCGTGGACGAACTGCTGGAACTCGTCGGGCTCGCGGACCAGCGTGACGCACATCCCGACGAACTGAGCGGTGGCCAGCAACAGCGCGTCGCCCTCGCGCGGTCGCTGGCCCCGGAACCCTCCGTCCTCCTGCTGGACGAGCCGTTCTCGAACCTCGACGTGGACCTCCGCGAGCGGATGCGACAGGAGGTGCGAGCGATCCTCCGCGAGGCCGGCGTCACCGCCATCTCCGTCACTCACGACCAGGAGGAGGCACTCTCCATCGGCGACCGCGTGGCGGTGATGCACGACGGCCAGGTGGACCAGGTGGGTCGCCCGGAGCGCGTCTTCCAGCACCCCGAGTCCCGCTTCGTCGCTGACTTCCTCGGCCACGCCTCGTTCGTCCCCGGCAGCGTCGTCGGCGACACCGTCGAGACGGCCATCGGTCCCGTCCCGGTCGAACGGGTGTACGGTCTCGGGCCGGAGTACGAGTGGTCCACCATCGACCTCCTCGTCCGCCCGGACGACGTGGCCGCGCGGGTGGTGCCAGAGACCGAGGCCGACGGCCACGTCGTCGGCCGGCAGTATCTCGGGCCGACGGTGATGTACCGCGTCTCCCTCGCCGAGGACGGCGTCGTCGAGTGTATGCACAACCACACCGAGCGCCTCGAGCCGGGGACGCCCGTCGCCGTCTCCCTCGCCGCCGACCACGACCTCGCGTGGTTCCCCCGGCCGTCGTCGGGCGACGGCGACCCCGACCCCGACCACGACGCCGACGGCCACTCGAATGCCGCCTGACGCCGGTCTCGCGGGTCGGCTTCGCGGCCTCGCCGACGAGCGACTCCTCGCGGTACTGCTGTCGGTCGGCGCTGGCGTCCTCACGCTCTGGCTGGCGACCGACCTCTTCCCCCACGGGTCCGTCAACCACGACGAGGGGGTGTACCGCCAGCAGGCCGAACTGTTGCTCTCCGGTCGGTTCGACGTGCGCCCGCTCGAACCGGGAGCGACGCGGCCGTGGTTCTTCGTCCGCGACGGCGGCCGGCTCTACCCCCGCTACGCGCCGGTGCCGGCGGCCGTCTTCGCACTCGGCGAACTGGCCGGCGGCGCACGGCTCTCGCTGGCCGCCGTCGCCGCGGGCAACACGCTTCTCACCTACGCCCTCGCGGCCGCGGCGTTCGACCGGCGGACGGGCGTCCTCGCCGCGGGACTGTTCGCCGCGACGCCCGCGGTCGTGTTCACGTCCGCCGTCTTCCTCCCGTACGCGCCGACGACGCTTCTGAACCTGCTGTTCGCCGTCGCGTACGTCCGGGCCGTCCGCCGGAGCGGTCGCCCGTCGGTCGCGTGGGCCGTCGTCGCCGGCGTCGCCGTCGGTCTCGCCGGCTTCGCCCG
>CAZEIO010000043.1:11759-13024 GCA_964512525.1 uncultured Halobacteriales archaeon | reverse complement strand
CCGACGAGTGCGCCGAGGTGGTCGCTCGCCGACACGCCGAGTGCCGCCAGACGCCCCGCGAGTCGGTCCACGGCCGTGTCGAGGGCCGCGTACGTCAGCGACGCGCCGTCGCCCGCGTCCACGACAGCGGTACGGTCCGGCGACCGCTCCGCCCGGCGACGCACCCAGTCGGTGACCGTCCAGTCGTCGCCCGCCGACCGACTCTCGTCGCACCCGCCGTCGGGGCCGGACTGCCGTCCCGTCACCCGTCGAACACCTCCGGGGAGACGCCGGTGCCGGCCGCGTCGGGGGGTCGAACCGCGCCCTCCGCGACCGGTGCCGGGTCCGGCCCGAGGTCGCTCGCGAGGAGGGCGGCGGTACCGAGTCCGTGTGCTCTCGGCGCGACGCCGGCAGTCTCTGCGGCGGCGTCCGCGGCCGCCGCGACGTGTATCGCCGCCGTCCGCGCCACGACGGCATCGACGGTGGTGGTGACGACGGGCGTCACGCCGGCCGCGACGGTCTCGCGAGCGGCCGCCACCGCACGGTCCGGCCCGCCGAGCGCCATCGGCTTCAGCACCACCACGTCGGCGGCGTCGGCGGCGAGCACCTCGGCCACGCTCGTCTCGACCATCGACTCGTCGAGCGCGACGCCGGTGTCCGCCTCGGCCGACGCTCGCCTGCGGAGGACCGCGTGACCGTCGAGGTCGCCCGCCGAGAGGGGCTGTTCGACGTAGGCGACGTCGAAACCGTGGGCAGCCACGCCGTCCACGAACCGGTTCGCGGCGGCCCGGCCCCAGGCGCCGTTCGCGTCGGCACGGACCGTCGCCGCCGGCACCGCGTCACGGACCGCCGCCAGTCGGTCGAGGTCGTCGGTCACCGATCCCGCACCTACCTTCACCTTCAGGCAGTCGAAGCCGTCCGCGACCGCCGACCGGGCGGCGTCGGCCGTCGCCGCGGCGTCGGCGTCGCCGACCGTGGCGTTCACGCGGACGGACCGTGCCGTTCGCGCCTCGTCACCGCCGTCGCCGCCCTCGTCTCTCGAGAGGTGTGCGAGCAGCGGTACCCCCGCGGCCCGTGCCCGGCAGTCCGAGAGCGCCAGCGCGAGACCGTGGCGGGCGGCGGGCGGGAGTCTGTCGAGTTCGTCGTTCGCCGTCGCGACCGACTCGCCCCGGAGCCGGGTCGCCGCCTCCCGGAGAGCGGCCCGGCACTCCGGGAGTGCCTCGGTCCATCCCGGCAGTGGCGTGGCTTCACCGACGCCGGTCCGGCGGTCGCCGGCGTCGTCCTCG
>CAZEIO010000043.1:0-11659 GCA_964512525.1 uncultured Halobacteriales archaeon | reverse complement strand
TCGACCGTGACCCGGACGAGGAGGCCCTCGCGACGGGCCACCTCGCCCGCGGCGGTCGCGAGCGGTCGCTCGAGGTCGAGCGCGAACGACCGCGTCGCGACGTGGCGTATCCGGGGCATCGTCTCAGACCACCATCCCGACCGCGAACAGTGCAGCGAAGGCGGCGAGCAGTCGCCCGGTGCGCTCTAGCGCCGGATTCAGCGCCTCGCCGCCGCGTTCGGTGAGTACGGTGCGCGTCACGACGGCGGCGTAGGGCGCGGTCAGCAGCGGTGCGAGGACGGTCGCCTCGAAGCCGCCCTGCCAGAGTACGACCGGCACGGCGTACGCCACGAGGACACAGCAGAGGTACTCCGCCCGGCTCCACCGGTAGCCGAGGCGGACGGCGAGCGTCCGCTTGCCAACCGCCCGGTCCGTCTCGAGGTCGCGGACGTTGTTCACGACCAGGATGGCGGTCGAGAGCGTCGCCATCGGCAGGGCGACGACCAGCGCCGTCGCCGGAACCGTCCCCGGCGGTACCGTCGTCGCCAGCGGCGCGGCGAGGACGGCCACCGCCTGGACGTAGTAGGTCCCCGCGACCGCGACCAGCCCGAAGAAGACGAACACGAACAGGTCGCCGAGACCGTGGTACCCGAGCGGGTACGGCCCGCCCGTGTAGGCCAGACCGCTCGCCACCGACAGGACGCCGACGACGAGGATGGGAACGCCGCCGACGTACACGAGGTAGGCGCCGACCAGGACGGCCAGTCCGAACGTCGCGGCCGTCGCCCGTCGGACTCGCTCCGGCGCGATGAGGCCCGCCTGCGTGACCCGGGTGAACCCCTCGCGGTCGTCGGTGTCCGCTCCTTTCACGGCGTCGAAGTAGTCGTTTGCGAGATTCGTCCCGACCTGGATGAGCAGTGCGCCGAAGAGGGCGACGAGCGCCGGTAACGGCGCGAAGACGCCGTCGCGAACGGCCAGTCCGGTCCCGACGACGACCGGCGCGGCCGCCGCCGGCAGGGTCTGCGGGCGAGCGGCCATCACCCACGCCCGCGTTCGGGAGGTCGTCGCGTCCGCGGCAGTCATCGGTCTGGCTTGCGCCCGCGAACCCGTAAGCGGTCCGGATCGAACGGTCGCCGGCGGCGGGCGGTCACTCGACGGCGACCGACACCCACGAGCGCAGACAGTCGTCGCTGCAGTAGTGGTACCGCTCCCGGCGGGTCGTCGTGCCGCCGGCGTCGCCACCGTCGGCCCCGGTCTCACGTCCCCGGTCGCCGACCACCGTCGCGGTCAGGTGGAACCGGTCGCGGAAGACGTGACCGTCACAGCCGGCGCAGTCGTGTACCCGGTCGTCGTCGGGGTCGCGGCCGACGGTGACGCTCGTGAGGTAGAAGGCTCCGCCGAACGACAGCGGCGCTCGCAGGTCCATGACAGGACTACGGCGAGCGTCCTCTTCGGTCTGTCGCCGGGCCCCGACCGCTCCACTCGGGGGCGGTCACTCCGCGAGGTGCAGTTCCGCCTCGACCGCCGGGTCGCCGGCGAGGTGGGCCGTCAGTCGGTGGGTCGCGAGGACGCGGAGGGTGTCGCGACGTCTCCGCGTCGCGGCCGGTCTCCGGTCCGCCGTCGCTACCTCGTCGTCGCCGGCGAGGACGGGGTCGTCCTGCGTGACCGCGTCTTCGGCCGACCGTTCCCGAGAGTCGTGTCCCATCCCCGTCTCTCGACTGGTGACTGGTTGCAATTTGCTCACCGACTGGGTAGGTCGCTCACTCCGTGGGTATCCCCGCCGACGGTCGATCGTCGGGGTCTCTCTCGTGTCGCTCCGGTCAGTAGTGCCACGGGAACTCGGAGAAGTCCGGCTCGCGGCCCTCGACGAAGGCGTCGCGGCCCTCGCGGGCCTCGTCGGTCGTGTACGCGAGGCGAGTGGCCTCGCCGGCGAACAGTTGCTGGCCGACGAACCCGTCGTCGGCGAGGTTGAAGGCGTACTTCAGCATCCGGATGGCAGTCGGACTCTTCGCGTTCACCTCGGCAGCCCACTCGAGGGCGCGCGCCTCGAGTTCCTCGTGGGGGACGGCGGCGTTCGCCATGCCCATCGAGACGGCGTCCTCGGCGTCGTACGTCTTCCCGAGGAAGAACAGTTCGCGGGCGCGTTTCTGGCCAATCTGCCGGGCGAGGTACGCCGAGCCGAAGCCCCCGTCGAAACTCGCCACGTCGGGGTCGGTCTGCAGGAACTTCGCGTGGTCGGCACTCGCGAGCGTCATGTCACAGACCACGTGGAGACTGTGCCCGCCGCCGACGGCCCACCCCGGCACCACGCAGACGACGGGCTTCGGGATGTGTCGGATAGCGCGCTGGACCTCGAGGATGTGGAGGCGACCGACGTCGCTCTGCGGGCCGTCACCGTCGTCGCGGTACTCGTAGCCCGACCCGCCGCGGACGCGCTGATCGCCCCCCGAACAGAAGGCCCAGCCGCCGTCTTTCGGCGACGGGCCGTTTCCCGTCAGCAGCACGCAGCCCACGTCGGTCCGACGCTTCGCGTCCTCCAGCGCGACGGCGAGTTCGTCCACGGTCCGCGGTCGGAAGGCGTTGCGCACCGCCGGCCGGTCGAACGCGATGCGAACCGCGCCGACGTCGGTCCCGCGGTGGTAGGTGACGTCGCGGAAGTCCTCGTCCAGGTCGGTCGCGCGCCAGCGGTCGGGGTCGAACAGCGCGGACACCCGCTCGCCGTCATCGGTCATGCGTGGCGTCTGGACACCGGTCGCCAAAAGCCCCTCCGGTCCGGCTCGGACCGCCGAGAAGGGTTTTTGTGACAAGCGAGCGAATATCCCGTAGGATACGGCTCCTCGACATGACCGAGACGTTCTACGACGTGCTGGGGGTTGCCGAGGACGCCCCGCAGGAGGCCATCACCGAGGCCTACCGGGAGAAGGTCAAAGAGCACCATCCCGACCGCTCGGACGACGAGGACGCCGGCGAGATATTCAAGCGGGTCGTCCGCGCCGAGGAGGTACTCGGCGACGAGGCCGAACGAGCGCGGTACGACCGTCTCGGCCACGACGCCTACCTCCGGCGCGTCGAGGGCGAGAACGTCGCCACGGGCGAACGCTCGCCGTGGACGCCCGGTCCCCGCAACGGGAGCCACGACGCCGCCGGCGCTCGCTCGGGTCCCGGCGGAGCGGCCGGAGCGACGACTGCGGCCGGTGCCCGCGCCCGGTCGCGAACCGCCAGTCGGGGGACGACCACCGAGAGCGGCAGCGGCGACGCCGAGTCGAGCATGGGCTTCGGTCGAGCGGCCAGCCGGCAGTCCTCTGCCGGGTGGAGCGGGTCGAACTCCTCGGACCGTGGCGTGAACGACGCGGCCTACGACCCCGACGGCGGGTACGCCGTGCGGTCGTGGGACGGCGACGTGACGCCGCCGAACACCGTCACCGTCGCCTTCACCCAGCAGTTCGCCATCTTCGCCGTGGCCCTGTTCGTGCTCTACCCGATGCTTCTGTACCTGGTGACGCCGTCGTTCTCGCCGGTGATCAACCTGGTCGGCGCACTCGCCGCGTTGCTCGTCCTCGGCCAGTCGCTGACCGTCCCGAAACTCTCGCTCGTCGTCTTCGGCGCGTGGAGTCTGCTCGCGCCCGTCGGTCTCCTCCTCGTGACGGACTGGGGCATCTGGACGGAGATCATCGTCCTCCTCGCGGCGTGGGTGCCCTTCGCCTTCGCCGTCGTCGTCGCCGTCTTCACGCGACCGGGCTGACCCGCGCTCTCGTCCCGGTCGTCCGATCAGCCGAGGTCGCTCGCCACCCGTTCGACCACTGCCTCCCGGACCCGGTGGCTCGTCTCGGCGTCGAACGACGCCTCCACGACGGTCGGTTCCCCGTTGCCGACGCTCTCGGCACAGACCGATCGCAGGTCGGCGGGCGCGACCCGGCGGTAGTCGAGGTCGAACGTCGCCGCCGTGTCCGCGAAGTCGAGACCGTGCGGCGTGCGAAACGCCTCGGAGAACGGCGGTTCGACCGCCTCGACGGGCAGGGCGTGGAAGATGCCGCCGCCGTCGTTGTTGAGGACGACGACGGTGAGGTCCACCTCGTAGTCTCGCAGCGCGAGACAGCCGTTCGAGTCGTGCAGGAAGGCGAGGTCGCCGGTCACCAGCAGTCCCGGTCCGTCGGCCGCACGGGTCGCTCCCGCGGCCGTACTGGTGATGCCGTCGATACCGGAGACGCCGCGGTTGCCGAGGATCGTCACGTCGGGGGCCCCCGGCGTTACGAACCGGTCGGCGTCGCGGACCGGCGTGCTGTTCGAGACGAACACCGTCGTCCGGTCCGGGACGGCCGCGACTGCCGACGCCAGGGCGACACCCTCGACGTCGTGGCCTGCCGGCGTGACCGACTCTCCGTCCACCGTGACGGTGTACTCTCCCTCGCGAGCGGCGGCCACCGCCTCGCGGTGGACCGTCTCGGCGTCCAGCCACCGCCGCGTCCACTCCGTGACGTGGCTGGCGTCGCCGTCTGCGCTGGTCGGCAGCGAGGCGCGGTCGAGAACTGCCGCGGCGAGGGCGTCGGCGCCGGCGACCACCTGGTCGCTGGCGGTGAAGGTTGCCTCGCGCCAGCCGCCCGCGGGGTCCACCACCACTCCTCGCGTCTCGACACGCCCGAGGTACGTCCGGAGCGGCTTCGAAGTCGGCGAGGCCCCCACCGAGACGACGAGGTCGGGGTCCGGCCAGTCGGCCGTCACCCGCGGGTCGAGGTAGGTGTCGTAGCCACCGCAGACCGGTGCCCGGTCGGCCGCCCCGCCGTACCGGAGACCGGACAGCGGGTCCGCCAGCAGCGGGAACCCCGTCGCGGCGGAGAGGCGGAGGAGGTTCTCGCCGGCGGCCCGCGCCGCCCGCGGACCCGCGACCACGAGTCCTCGCTCCGTCGTCTCGACGGCGGCGGCGACCGACGCGACGGCCCGGTCCGAGGGCGTGCGGTCGCCCTCCCACCAGCGGACGTACGGTGTGCCGTCCGGTCGGCCCCGGGTGGCCGTGGCGGACCGCAGGTCGGCCGGCACCGCGTCCCGCTCGTCGCCCGCCGGCGCCGACTCGGGCGGAAGCGGGTCGAGCGGCTTCCGGAAGGGCAGGTTGCAGTGGACCGGGCCCGGCGGCCCGGCGGGGTCCGACGCGGTGCCGACGGCGCGTGCCACGTCCGTTCGCAGACGGCGTAGCGGCCGCTCCCGGGGCACCGGCTCGGGCAGGTCACGGTACCACCTGACGGCGTCGCCGTACAGCTTCTCCTGGTCGGCGGTCTGGTTGGCGCCGGAGTCCCGCAGGTCGGCGGGGCGGTCGGCGGTGGCGAGGACGAGCGGGACCCGTCCGCGGTCGGCCTCCATCACCGCAGGATGGAGGTTCACCGTCGCCGTCCCCGAGGTGGTGACGACGACTGCTGGTCGGCCAGTTCGCCGGCCCCACCCGAGCGCGAAGAACCCGGCCGAGCGCTCGTCGAGGTGGCGGAACGTCTCGACGTCCGGGTGCTGGCAGGCGGCGACGACCAGCGGCGTCGAGCGGCTGCCGGGCGCGTACACGACGGGGACGTCGTGACGGGCGAGTTCGGCGACGAACGACCGCCCCCACAGCGTCGCGAGGGTGGGACTCTCGGCGGCGTCGTGACTCCCGGGTCGTGGCTCCGGTGGTGCGTCGTCGTCGCTCATCGCCGGAGTTCGTCGAGGACGGGCCACTTGAGGTTGACCTCGTCCCACTCCTCGCCGGGGTCGCTGTCGGCGACGATGCCGTTGCCGGCGAACAGCGTCACCTCGCGGCCGCCGCCGACGCCCGAGCGGATGGCGACCGCGAACTCGCCGTCGCCGGCGGCGTCGAACCAGCCCACCGGCGCCGCGTACCAGCCGCGCTCGAACGGCTCTATCTCGCGGACCAGTTCGGTCGCCGCCGCGACCGGCAACCCGCCGACGGCGGGCGTCGGGTGCAGTGCCCGCACCAGGTCGAGGACGTGGCGGTCCCCGTAGAGGGTAGCCTCGATGGGTGTCTGGAGATGCTGGACGCCCGCGAGACGGCGCACGCTACGCTCGCCCTCCTGAACGTCGGCCACCGGCGACAGTCGCTCGGCGATGGCGTCGGTCACCAGTCGCTGTTCGCGGGTGGTCTTCTCGTCGTCGAGCAACTGTGCGGCGAACTCCTCGTCCTCCGCCGGCGTGCCGCCACGGGGCACCGTCCCCGCGAGAGCCTCGGTGCGCACCTCGCGCCCGGAGAGCGCCACGAGTCGCTCCGGCGGTGTGCCGAAGAAGGCGTCGCCGTTCGGCCGGACGAGGAACCGGAAGCAGTCCGGGTGCGTCCGGCGCAACCGCTCGAGGGTGTCCACGGGGCTGACCTCGCCGTCGAGGGCCACCTCGAGCGCCGTCGCGAGCACCGCCTTCCGGAGGTCACCGCCCGCTATCTCGCGGAGGATTCGCTCGACGCCCGTGACCCACTCCGCCGGACTCGTGACGGTTCGGCGGGAGCGGACGCCCGGCGGGACGCCGGCGGGTCGCATCGCGGGCAGGTCGCTCGTGCGGTCGGCCGCGGCCGACAGTACCGCGTCGGGGTCGGCGTCCTCGTCGGCGGCGGTGACGGCGGTCAGGAGTGTCCGGTCGCCGCTCCGGACGAGGAGGTATCGCGGCAGGACGAACTCGGCGGCGCGAAAGGACCTCCACGGCGGGTCGGGCCGGTGGTCGGCGTGGAAGGCGAGACCGCCGAGCACTCGCGGTCGGGCGACGGTCGGCCCGTCGAACGCGACGGTGTCGAAGAGTCGGTCGGCGGCCGAGCGGAGCCGGTCGAAACGGTCCGGTCCGTCGGCCACGAGGCGAGCGACGGCCCCGGCACCGGCGACCTCGAGACCGTCTGGGGTAGACCAGTAGGTGTGGGGCGGGTCGAACGTCTCGAGGAAGGCCCGGTGCGAGACGTCCTCAACTGCCCTCGTCCGCGCCCGGACGCCGCGCGGCACCGCGAGCGAGGCGGTTCCCGCCCCGTCACGTTCGGCCTCCGGGTCGGCCGCGGCGTGGCCGTCGCCGCCGACTGATCCCATTACGCTCCGTAAGGCGGGGGCCACCCGTAAGCCTGTCCTTCCGGCCACACTGCGACGAGACACAACGGGGCGGCGGGCCGCGGTATTCCGCCGGTTACCACCGTCCCCGTCACGCTTAAGACCCCGACTCGTGAAGCCCGACTAACCAATGCCACGGGTCGAGATCACGGTGCCCGAACACCTCGAGACGCGGATCACCCAGATGATTGAACAGGGGGAGTTCGTCGACCGGCAGGAGGCCGTCGAGGAACTCCTCTCGACGGGCATCAAGGCGTTCAAGACCGGCGGAGGGTTCGGCGACGACGGCGAACCCGGCTTCGAAGAGGACGGGATGATGGGTCACGAGGACGAGTACGTCTTCTGAGACCGCCACGACGGCGGTCGCCTCCGGTGGCGGCGGTACTCACTTCAGCCAGTCGAGCGGGGGTCAGTCGCCCGGCCGATCGGTGCCGGAGTACGGCGGCGGCAACAGCACCTCTGTGTCGGGGTTCTGGGCGCGCCACGTGTCCCACGTCGTCGTCGCCGCCGGCACCGGTGTCAGCGTCTCGTCAACCCGGGGACCGCAGATCGCCCTCGCGAGGATCTGACTCCAGTACGAGCGTGTGCGGTCGTCGTACATCACGAGGTTCCCGCTGTTTCGCACCTCCGCCTCGGGGTCGAACACGCCGGCGCCGAACACGGTGTCGCTCTCCGTGGCCGCGGCCGACTGAACGCGCTCCGGGCGGAACAGGAGCCCGGAGACGTGAAACGTCGTCGGCGCTCCCTCGACCAGTCGCTTCGCGACCAGGCCGCTCCGGCACAGCGGACAGTACGTCACTAGCAGTGGCCCGCCGAGGTCGTCGTTGACAACCTCGTGGTACGTCAGTATCGACAGCGGGTACGCCCGGGCGACGCCGTCCCGAACCACGCCGACGACCGTCTCGTCGTCGGCGAGCGGTTCGTACCGCTCGGCGGAGACGTCGCTCCAGTCCGGGCCGAAGGCGGGGTCGGTCACGGCGTAGATACCCGGGTCCGAACGAATCTCCTCCTGGCAGACCGTCGAGGGCGTCCCGTACCGGACGACCGAACTGACGTTCTCGCCCAGGTCTTCGGCCGTCGTCGTGGGAGTGGCCCCGTCGGCCTCGCCGTCCGACCGCCCGCCGAGACACCCGGCGAGCGTCGCCGTTCCCGCCGCCACCGCAGCGAGGAGTCGGCGACGACTCGTCGGGGCGGCGCGGCCGTCGTCCTCGGAGCGCGGACGTTCCCCCGGCACGGCTACTCCTCGCCGTACACGGTCGTGTCCGGGTGGAAGTTGAGCCACGCGAACCAGAACTCCGTGCTGACGCGGGCGGCGGAGTCGAGCGTGACGCCCTTGTAGGGGCCGTCCACCGCACGGCCGGTCGTCCGGGTCCACGACGACCCGCCGGCGCGCATCCGATCCTCGCCGTCGGGTTCGAACTCGAGGACGGTGCCGTCCACGGTACGCTCGAAGGCCGACAGCGTCTCGGCCGCCCCGGCGGCGACCACGACGGGGAGGTCGCCCACGGTGTCGTTGACGACGCCCTCGGCCGCGACTCGCTCGAAGGGGTATGCCTTCGCGGCCGTCTCGGTGGCGACGCCGATGACCTGTGTCTTGGGGTGGAGGCGGTCGTCGTCGAAGTCGTTGTCCCCGGTGACGCCGATGTTGCGGTTCGACTCGTAGCCGGCGTAGGGGTCGGTATCGTAGTTCCGCGGCACCGACTCGACGATGGTAGCAGACTCCGGCGGCGGCAGGAGTACCTGCGTGTCGGGGTGGTCCGCCTGCCACTGCGCCCACGTCGTCAGCGTCGAGGGGACGAGCGTGAGTTGTTCGCCGGTGAGGTCGCCGCGGATGGCCGTCGCGAGTATCTGACTCCAGAGACTGCCGGTCTTCTCGTCGTACATCACCAGGTCCGAGCGCCAGAGTTTGCCCGAGACGCCGAACATGGTCTCGTCGCCGTCGGCCTTCCGGACGGCAGTGACCCCCGTCCCGCAGAGCGGGCAGAAGGTCACGAGCAGCGGGCCGCCGAAGTCGTCGTTGACCACCTCGTGCCAGTTGAGAATCTTCAGCGGATAGGCCCGGGCCTCGCCCTCGCGCACCACGCCGATGACCTTCCAGTCGTCGGCCATGGTGTACTCGGTGTCGCTCCAGTCCTCTCCGAATTTCGGTCCGCTGATGGCGGGGATACGGTCCTGTGGGAGGACGTCCTCTATCTCCGAACTGTCAACCGGGAGCGAGACGTCGCCGCGTGGACCACGGACCACGTCTCCGCCGTCCCGGTCGCCGGAGACGGTGGTTCCTCCTGCTGCGCCGTCACCGCCGCCCCTGCCCGCACATCCCGCGAGACCGACCGCCGCCGACCCGCCGAGGAGTGACAGGAGTCGTCGCCTGTGCATGCACCGGTGTTGGCGTTCTTACCTTTAACGTCGGTGGGGGTTGTGCGAGGACCGCCCACGAGCCCCGCAAGGTCTTTGCTCGGTAGCACCCAGTCACGCAGTATGACCACCCGACGGCGGTTCGTCACCGGCGTCGTCGGCGCCGCCGCCACCGGCGCCCTCGCGGGCTGTCTCGGACCGCTCTCCGACGCCGGCGGAACCGACGGTCTCACGCTCGACACGCTCGCGGTAGGCGACTCCCCCGGCGACTCCGTTCCGGTCGCGCCGGACAGGGTGACGCTGCTCGACTTCTTCGCGACGTGGTGTGCCCCGTGCAAGCCGCAGATGGCCGAACTACGGGCCATCGACGAGGGGTTTCCGGAGGTCCACCTCCTCTCCATCACCAGCGAACGCGACGAGGCGGCCGTCAGGTCGTTCTGGACGGAGTACGAGGGGACGTGGCCCGTCGCCCTCGACCCCGACCTCGAGGCGGCGTCGCGGTACGAGGCGGGACGGGTGCCGACGATGATAGTGCTCGACGCCGACGGAGAGGAGCAGTGGCGTCACTCGGGACTGGCCGCCGCGGCGACGATTGCGGACGAACTGGCCGCCGCCGGTGCCGACGGCGGCGTGGGGTGATCCGGTGACGGCAGCCCCCGTGGCGGTCGTGGCCGACCTCGCTCTCGCTCTGCCCGGCGCCGTCACGGTCCCGACGGGTGCCGGGCCGCTCCAGTTACCCACCGCGACCGACCTCCCCGTGAATCCGCGGGTCGCCTTTGCCTTCTCGGCAGGCGTCGCGACGTTCTTCGCGCCGTGTGCGTACCCGCTGTTGCCGGGCTACGTCGCGTTCTTCCTCGGGAGCGAGGACGACGAGGGTGACGCGGCGATGGTCGCCCGTCTCCGACGCGCGGCGGTGGTCGCCGCCGTCACCAGCGCGGGCTTTTTCGTCGTGTACGCCGGTCTCGCGGGCGCCATCGCCGCCCTCGGGGCGAGCGCACTCCCGCTTCAGAGCATCAGCGTCCTGGAACTCGTCGTCGGCACCGGCCTCGTTCTCCTCGGCGTCGCGATGGCTCTCGGTCGCGTGGGGATGGGCCAACTCCACGTTGCGCTCCCGGAGCGACGCCGCTCCGTCGGCGGGTACTTCGCCTTCGGCGTCGTGTACGCCGCGGCCGCCGCGGGCTGTGCGGCACCGGTGTTTGTCGGCGTCGCCAGTTTCGCGGTCTTCTCCGCTCCACCGCCCCTCGCAGCGGCGATGTTCGTCGCCTACGCCCTCGGGATGGTGCTGCTCATGTTCCTCGTCACGGGACTGGCCGCGGTCGGGCGAGACACGCTCTTGCGGTCGGTGTCGCGGCGCTCCGACGCCATCTCGCGGGTCGCCGGCGTCGTCATCGCCGCCGCCGGCGTCGTCCAGATATACCTGTTTCTCTTCCGCTTCGGCGGGATGGAGTTGCTCGGTCTCGCCTAACCGAGGAGATACGGAACGGCGAACACGAGGACGACACCGGTGGCCGCTATCAGGGCGCCGACGCCCGCCTGACGGTCGGTGAACTCGCTCATCGGGGCGGTCGTCCGACCGCCGGCGCCGTGGTCGTC
This sequence comes from uncultured Halobacteriales archaeon, assembly GCA_964512525.1. GTDB lineage: Archaea > Halobacteriota > Halobacteria > Halobacteriales > SW-7-71-33 > SW-7-71-33. Next base: position 677 of record CAZEIO010000043.1, on the reverse strand, counting down.
CGCTCGTGCCGGGTCTTCGTGGCCGTCGCCGCTCATGGCTCCGAGTGACACCGCCGGGGACTTTGCTCCGTCGGTCCGCGGGTCGCGGGCCGACGCCGCGACCACCCCGCGGAATTTAAATGGGCCGACGCCCGACTGACGGCACGTATGACTGGAGCCGACGCCCGAGTCCGGAGGTGGTCCCGATGAGCGTGACCGGTGCCGAGGCCGTCGAGGAACTCTCCGAGGACGAACTCGCCGGGCTCGAACTCGTTCGCGAATCCGGTGGCATCCACCAGAGCGACTTCTGGAAGGAACTCGACGTCTCTTCGCGGAAGGGGAGCCGCATCGTCGAGACGCTCGTGGAACACGAACTCATCGAGCGAGAGGAGACGGTGTACCAGGGACACAACACGTACTACCTCTCGCCGCGGACCCGCGACCTCGACTTCTCCCTGCTGATGGCCGGCGACCAGCTGTCGCCGTTCATCGGCGAGGAGGAGGCGAACCACCGCGACGACGAGTTCTCGCAGTTCATCATGAACCTCGCCTTCGAGGAGTATCCCGACGCCGGGAAGTGACCGGCCGACTCAGGCCAGCGCGCTGCCAACCCGGACGATCCGCTCCTCGCCGAAGGCGGGGCCGACGAACTGGATACCGACGGGCAGGCCCTCGGACTCGCCGGCCGGCACCGAGAT
>CAZEIO010000042.1:0-13111 GCA_964512525.1 uncultured Halobacteriales archaeon | reverse complement strand
CCGGCCCCGGTCCCGGCGCGGGCGCGGACGGACCGGGACCGGACGAGGACGTGTACGAGGTGGACGTCGAGGACGTCCGGGACGTCGGCGACGGCGGCCGATCCGGCGACGGCTGACTGCCAGAAGGAAACGTTTAGGTACGGAGCGGAGTTACCTCGCGGTCGCGGGCCGATAGCTCAGGTAGGTTGAGCGCCACTCTGATAAGGTGGAGGTCCTCGGTTCAAATCCGAGTCGGCCCACTCCTCTCGCCGCCGACGGCCGCGAGTCGCCACGCCGCCGGACCGCTCAGTTCGACGCCGACCCGCCCCGGTCCACGAAGATGCCCAGCGCGAACAGCGCGACGAGCGCGAGACCGAGGGCGACCAGCGCCCGCTCGCGGTCCAGACCCGAAAGCGAGAGCGGTCCGAGGTCGCCGCTGCCGAACAGGAGCGGGCCGGCGAGGTAGTACGACACCGTCGCGAGGGCGACGGCACCGGCGGCGACGAGACCGCTCGCGACCGCGTGCGTGAGTTCTGCCTCGCGGGTGTCGGTCTCCGGCCCCAGCTGTGCGCGCAGCGAGACGGCGTTCTCGCCGAGGTCCCAGACGAGGACACTCGCGGCGACGCCGGCGACGGCGGCGAACGGCACGACCAGCCGCGACACGCGCGCCGCGGTCCCGGTCGCCTCGGCCGGCGGGAGTCCCGTGACGGCCACGGACAGGGCGGCGACCAGCAGTGCGGCGGCGCCGGCCGCGAACCCGGGTGCCCGGCCGACGCCGGCGAGACGTGCGAGGCGAGCCGGAACGTCAACGAGCGTCGCCGCCAGCAGGAGACCGGCGAGCAGCGCGAGCCCCGTCCACGGAGCGACGCTGCCGCCGTCGAGCGAGACCCCGAGGGCGAGTTCGGCCGCGACCGTCGTCACGCCGAGCGTCCACGCGACCGCGACGCCGACGACACCGCCGGCGGCGTAGCCGAGGGTCGTCGGCGGGTTCCGTCCGGCCCAGCCGACGAACAGCTGACGGGCGAACTCGACTCCGAGGACGGCCGCGGCGAGGAGACCGGCGAAAAGCAGCGGCCAGTGGAGAACGCCGGCGGCGACGACCCCCCGGAGCGCGTCGCCGAGCGGGCCGAGGACGGCGAGGACGAGACCGAGCAACTGGCCGAACGGCCGGGCGAAGAACACCACGACGACGAGCTGGAGCACCAGGGCGCCCCAGAGCGAGGGGGGCAGGTCCTCGGGGGCGGGGAGGACGTCGAGCAGGCGGTCCACCTCGACCTCGGACTCCCGGCTCGTCGTCGCCGAGGCGACCCACTCGGTGAGCGTCGGGACCGCGGTCCGGACGAGCCAGACGACCGCGACGGCGAGTATCTGTAGCGTGACGAGGGCGGTGAGGAGCGCGACGTCGCCGCCGGGTGTGCGTCGGCCGGCGACCGACAGTGCCCCGGCGACGGCCGCGACGGCCCGGACGGGCAGGGCCAGCAGCACCGGACCGACGAGACCGAGGACGATGCCGGCGACGAGAGCCTGTGCCGACCGCCACGTGGCCGTCCGGAGTTCCCGGCCGGCGGGGCCCGGCGACTCGACGAAGACGTCGGCCGCGGCCGCGACGACGCCGGCGATGGCCAGACCGAGGACGACGGCGTCGCCGGTCGTCGTCAGGTCGCTGCCGGGGAACCAGACGTCGCCGACCGTCGCGTAGAGGCCGAGGAGACCGAGGGCGGCGACGCTGCCGGCGGCGACGCTGCCGGCGCAGACGAGACCGACGCTGCCGAGTGCCCGCGAGCGGTTGTCCGGCCGGACGAGCGCCCGGACGGCGGCACCGACGCCGACGGCCGCGAGACTGCCGACCAGACCGAGGGCGGCGCCGGCGAGGCCGGCCGTCGCGCCGCCGAGGAGAGTGGTCGCGACGACCGCGACCGCGAGCGCCAGTCGCGCCCCGACGGGGACCGACTCGACCGCCTGGCGTCGGTCGGTCACGAAGACCACCTCCGCTCGGCGCGGGCGATGGCCGTCCGCAGCGGTTCGTCGGGCGACCACTCCGCCACCTCGACGCCCGCGGTGCGCAGGTCGCTCACCCGGTCGGTCCGCTCGACGCGGGCGACCGTGCCGCCGACCGTGTCGGCCGCCGTCAGGTCCGGCGCTATCACCCGGGTCGGGTGGCCATAGGCCTCGAGTTCGGCGACAGACTCGACGGGCGCGTCGTCGGTCAGCGCCGAGACGAACACCACCTGTGCCTCGGGCGGGAGGCGGTCGCGAACGACGCTCGTGTCGTGTCGGTAGCCGACGTCCACGAGGTCGTCGGCCGTGAGGGCGTCCGGTCCCTCGCGAAGCAGCGTGCGGATTCGCAGCGACTGCACCCGTCCGGTCGCCGGCGGGAGGTAGCGACCGTCGCCGTAGAGGAGGACGCCGACGCGGTCGTTGCGGTCTAAAAGCGTCCGTGCGACCTGTTCGCCGGCGTACTCACAGAGTTCGGTGCCGGTGGGTTCCGAGGGCGTGCGGGCCACGTCGGCCGCCGGGCGCAGGTCCACGGCCACCACGACGACGGCGGCCCGTTCCTCGCCGTAGGCGACCGTCCGGAGGTCGCCGGTGCTCGCGTAGCGGTTCCAGTCGATGCGCCGCATCGGGTCGCTGGGATGGTACTCTCGGGTGGAGTGGAACTCGATGCCGGACCCCGGTTCGTCGGTCTCCACGCGACCGGTGTGGTGTGCAGTCTGTTCGTCGAGGGCCACCCCGTCGGGACTCGCCCGTACCGACAGCGAGACGGGGTCGTCGAGGTCGCGGCGGTACGCCTCACTACCGGAGAGGTTCCGGAGGACGAGCGTCGCCGGCCCGACGGCGTGGTCGCCGCGGCGGGCACGGAGCGTGTACTCGACGCGGTCGGTCTCTCCGGGCGCGAGCGTCGCGGAGTGAGTCGCCGACCCCTCGACGAGTTCGAGGTCGTCCGGAACCCGGTCCACGAGTCGCAGGTCCGCGACCGTCCGGTCGGAGACGTTCTCGACTGTGAGCGCCACGGTCACGTCGCCGCCGGGCAGCGGCGAGGTGTCGGTGACGGCGCGGTTCACAACCACGGCCGGCGCGGGCGGGCGGGTGGCGTAGCCGTAGGCCGCGAAGGCGAGACCGACGACGGCCGTCGCGAGGGCCACGGGCGGCCCCGGACCGGGAGCCAGGAGAGCGACCGTGCCGGCGACCATCGCGACCGGGACACCGACCGCCCACCGGCCCGTGGCGACGTAGTCGGCGCCGTCCGTCGCCGTCTCAGTGCCGGGGTCCACCGTCGTCCGTCGCCCGGCGGCGTCGTCGGGCACCGGGCCGTCGAACAGGTCGTCGTCCGGGAGTTCGGCCGCCGTCTCCCTCACGGCCGTCGATTCCGCCGCCGTGGTGTCGTCGGGAAGACCGCCGGTCGCGGTACCGACGTCCGTCGCTCCCGTCCCATCTCCGGTCGCCGTCGCGTCCGTCTCTGTGCCGGACTCGGCCTCGACGGTGCGCTCGCTCACTCGCGCTCACCTCCGGTGCGGGCGCCCGCGGGATCGGTCTCGACCGCTACCCCCTCGTCGCTGGGGACGACGGTCCGGCGGAACACGTCGGGACCGTCGCGCCCGTCGAAGCGTGACGACGCCGACGCGGTCGCCGTCGGACCGGTGTTCGCACCCACCTCGTCGGCCGGCGTGGCGGTCGGGGGCGTGGCGGCCGGCGGCGGCCCGTCGAGGAGGTCGTCGAGGTCGTCCACGGCGCCCGAGTCGGCCGCGTCCCTGTCTGCGTCCGCGTCCGCCGCGGCACGAGCGTCGGTCGTGGGTTCCGGCGGCCAGTCCACGGGCGAGCGGTCGGTCGGGTCCGTCGCGCCGGCGACCGGTGGCGGCGCGAGGTCGTCGGGCGTCTCGACGCCGGCGAACGTCGCCAGTTCCTCGGCGGTCGCGGCCGCCCGTCGGCGGAATCCCTCGCCGCTGGCCCAGTCGCGCAGGCGGACCGACAGCGGCAGGCGAGGAACGTCGCGCCCGAGGAGTCTCCGCGCCCGCGGACGGTCCGTCCACGCGCCGCTCTCGAGTCGGTCGGCGGCCGTCTCCGGGCCGTAGCCCTCGGTGTCCCGCAGGACCTCGGTCGCGAGTCGGCCGAGTCGGTCGCGGACGCGCTGGCGGTTGACAGTGGCGTCCACGCGGCCGACGGTGTCGTCGGCGTCGTCGGCGTGTACCTCCGCGATCAGCGTGTCCAGTCGCCCACCGACCGTCGAGGCGCCGTCGTCGGTGTCGCCCGCGGGCGGTGCCGGCAGATGGACGGTCGGCGTCTCCGCCGTGCCGCCGCCGGAGCGCACGAGGGTGCTGTAGGCCGCGAGGACGCCGGTGAGCAGTCCCGCGACGACCAGGAAAACTGGGCCGAACACGGGCGACAGCGCGGCGACCAGTGGCGCCGTGAGCGGACCGCCGAAGGCGACGGCCACGGCGAGTGCGAGCGACAGGAGACCGACGACGAGTGCCGCGGCATCGACGGCGGAGTCACCGGGCAGCGACGGCGTCACGCCGGGTCACCTCCGTCGTCGTCGTCCATCTCGTCGTAGGCGGCGACGGCACCGGCCGTTCGGTCGTCGTCGGCCGGCGCGTCGCCGTAGCGGACCTCCCGGAAGGCGTTGGTGAGGCGACGGACCGGGCCGGCGGGCAGGTCGTTGCGGACGGCCGTCCGGGCGACCTCGCCGGGCGTCCGCACCTCGGGGCGACTGAGCGGAACGCGCTCGACGAACCGGGACCACGCCTCCTCGACGGTCCGCGGCCCGCGCTCCGTCGTCTCGGGAGACTCGTCGGGAGTGGGCACCGGGCCGGCGTCGCGGGCGTCGGCCGCGGGACTGTCGCCGCGGTCGAACCCGGGCCGCCAGTTCGACAGGCCGGCCGTCAGCGCACCGAGGCCGAGCGACAGCGACCCGAGGGCTCGCGCTCCGGCCTCCAGTCCGCGGGCGAGACCGCGTCCGGCGGCCCGCAGGGCTCCGCCGAGTGCTCCGAGGACGGAGCCGCCGCCGCCGACCGCGCCCGCGACGCCAGCCGCGACGCTGCCGAGACCGGACAGCAGCGTACTCGCCGACCGGGAGACGCCGAGAACCGCCCGCATACTTCCCCGTGAGATGCCGCGCAGACCGCCGAGTGGCACCCGCAGGCCGAACACGGAAAGCAGGAGGCTGCCGTCCGAGTCGTGCAGGCGGACCGGGCCACCGGTGACGCCGCCGATCGCGAGACCGACGCCGAGTAGCAGGCCGAGAGCCAGGGTCACGGTCGCGGCGACTTCGACGACGGCGACGAGCGTTGCCAGGAGCGCCCCGAGTACCTGGCCACCGTTCTCGTCACTGCCACCGCCGGTGCCCGCCGAGTCGGTCGGCGTCGCCGTCGGCGTGGCCGTCTCCGTCGCCTCACTGGTGGTGGTCTCTCCGGGGTCGGCGGTCGGCTTCGGCTCCGCGGTCGGTGCGGGAGTCGAGTCCGGGTCCGGGACGGCTGGCCCACCGGTAGCCCCCGTTTCGGGTGCCACGTCGCCGACGAGACCGGGATAGCTGCCGACCCCGGCGGCCGGCAGGAGCATCGCGGCCAGCGCGACCGCGAGACAGGCGACAACGGCCGTCGTCGCTCGCCCGAGGTCGTACCCCATCGTTGCGAGACAGATCGGCGTGGTGAACTTATAGGAGTTTTCCCCGGGCAGTCGATCATCGAACGGGGCGAGCGTTTTTACTTTTGCACCTACAACGTCCCGCGCAGATGAACGACGCGGACGGCGACCTCACGCGCTCGATACTGCTGACGCTGGGGACCGTCCTCCTCGCGGACGCCGCCTTCGTGGTGGTCCTCGCCTTCCTCGCCCGGCCGTGGCTGGCTCCGCTCGCCGGGGCGACGGGTCTCCCGCTCTCCGGTCTCGTCGCCGCCTTCGGCGCGGTGGCACTCGCGGTGTTGGTGTGGCTCCAGATGCGCTACACGCGCCGCGAGGCGCTGGCGAGTGTCGATGCGAGCGTCGCGAGCGAGGCCGACCGGCCGGAACTGTACGACCGTGTCGGTCGCCTCGCCCGGCAGGCGGACGTCGAGCGACCGGCCGTGGCCGTGGCCGACACGCCGGTGCCGAACTCCTTCACCGTCGGCGGGCCGGGCGACGCCGTCGTCGTCGTCAGCGAGGGGTTGCTCGAGACGCTGTCCGACGACGAACTCGACGCAGTCCTGGCGCACGAACTCGCCCACGTGTTGAACCGGGACGCCGCGGTGATGACTCTCGCGGGCTTCCTGCCGGCCCTGACGAGTGACCGCTCGGTCCTCGCGTCGGTCGGAGGGCGGGGCACTCGCGTCGCCGCGTGGCTGGTCGCCGTCGTCGTCCTCTACCCGCTCGGGGCCGCCGCCATCCCGGCGCCGCTGGGGAGTCCGACGTACACCGCCGTCTTCCTGGCGCTGTTGGTGGCGACCGCGGTGGTCGGCAGTGCCGCCCTCGGAGCCCTCGCCGCGCCAGTGTTGGTGCTCGCACGCCGCCTGTCGCGCTATCGCGAGTTCGCGGCCGACCGGGCGGGAGCCCTCGCAGTCGGTGACCCCGGGGCACTCGCGGGCGCACTCCGGCGACTCGACGCGACGACCGACGCCTCGCGGGCGACGGAGACGGTCACCGACGACGCCGTCCGCGGCCTCTGTCTCATGCCGTACGGGTTCGACGCCGGCCGTGCCGACGGGAGCGGGCGCGACGCCGGGGAGACGGCCACGGACGCCGACGGCGACTTCCGCGTCGAGTGGCGGTCACACCCCCCGGTCGCGACGCGGGTGGACCGCCTCGGGACGCTGGCCGCCGAACTCGAGAGGTGACGGGCGTCGGCGGCACGCGTGACGTTCGTCACCGCGCCGTTGCCGTCTGACGTGATCTTTTAGTAATCCACTCTCTGTGGAAAGTTCGCGGGTCACACGCTCCCTTTCCCGGACCGGACAGACCCGCGCGTGGCGGTCCGACTCCCCCTTCGGACCGCTCTCGTTCCACCGGGCGGCGGTGACAGCGACGGCGACGGCGTGGCCGCGGCCGTGGCTGGCTCAGGCGTCCTCGCCCCGGAGACCGGTGAGTTCCTCGACCTCGAGTGTCCAGCCGGCGATGCCGCGGGTCGGAGTCGATTCGCGAAAGAGACTGGGGTACCACGCGTCGCTCTCTATCGCCGCGGTCGCTCGCTCGTACTCGTCCTCGTCGAGCGGTCGGAGGGGACCGCGGGCGACGACGGACCGCCAGTCACCCCGACCGGCGACGTCGAAGACGGTGAAACTGGCGCGGTCGGTGCGCTCGACGAACGCCTCCTTCTGGCTCCGCTCGCCGGTTTGCAGGAGGACGAAGTACAGGCGGTCCGCCGCGGCGTCGTAGCCGTACGAGAGGGGGATGCCGTAGGCCTCGCCGTCGTCGGCCATCGAGAGCACGCCGACACCACGGTCGGCGAGGAACCGCTCGACGGCCGCCCGCTCCATCCGCTCGCCTCCGGTGTCCGCTGGTGGCGTCATACCGCCCAGTTCGGCCGCGGGAACAATAAGCGTGCCAGACCGTGGGTCAGAGCGAGTCGTGGACCCGCGCGACGACCGCCCGCGTCGGGGCGTCGGTGGGTGGTCCGACGAGGTGGGTCGAGCAGTCGCAGTCGGAGGCGCCGACGCCGGAGACGGGGGTGGCCCGGTCGCGGAGGGCGGCGGCGACGGCGCACTCGTGGTCGCCGCCCGTCCGCACGTCGCCGACGACGCTCGTCGCCGGATGGCCGAGCAGGTGGTCCACGTGCCAGTGACGGACCCCGCGGTCGCCGGCGGCGAGTTCGCGGTGGCGCTCGACGCGGGCGAAGCCGCCGCTGCCGAGTGCGCTGCCGGCGTAGGCGTACGTGCCGGGGGTGAGGTCGCGGTCGCCGGCCGCGCCGAAGGTGACCGTCGCCGGGCGGTCGAGTGCCACGAGGAGGATGTAGGTGCCGCCGTCGCTCGCGGAGGCGTCGGTGAGAGAGTCGCCGGTCACGGCCGACGCGAGGGCGGGACGGGACAAGTCTGCCCCGGTTCGGCCGGCCGCCTGCCGACACCCGAAGCGGTTAGACCCGGGCGACCGACCGGCGGGCATGGAGATTCCGAGTCCTGGCCTCGGCACGTCGGGGATGACCGGCGAGGAGTGCCAGCGAGCGGTCGAGCGGGCGCTCTCGGTGGGGTACCGGCACGTGGACACGGCACAGATGTACGACAACGAGGGAGCGGTGGGCGACGCCGTCGCGGCCTCGGACGTTCCCCGCGAGGACGTGTTCCTCGCGAGCAAGGTCCACCCCGACAACCTCGCCCCGGAGGACGTCCTGCCCACGACGCGGGCGTCGCTGGAGCGTCTCGGCGTGGACGAACTCGACCTGCTGTACGTCCACTGGCCGATTCGCGAGTACGACCCCGAGGGGACGCTCGACGCCCTGGAGCGGGCACAGGAGGAGGGCCTGACTCGCGCCGTGGGCGTCTCGAACTTCTCGCCGGACCTCCTCCGCGAGGCGGTCGGGCGACTCTCCGTGCCGGTGGTCGCCAACCAGTTCGAGTGCCACCCGCTGCTCCAGCAGCGGGAACTGCGGTCGGTCTGTGCAGAACTGGACGTGACGCCGGTAGCGTACTCGCCGCTACTGCAGGGCGACGCCGACGAGGTGCCGGCACTGCGGGCGGTCGCCGACCGTCACGACGCCACCCCCTCGCAGGTGGCGCTGGCGTGGCTGGTGGCCGAGGGAGCGGTGCCCATCCCGAAGGCGACGGGCGACCACGTCGAGGAAAACTGGGCGGCCCGCGAGGTGGAGCTGAGCACGGCGGACCGCGCCGAGATAGACGCCATCGAGGACCGAGAGCGCCTCGTTGACCCCGACCCGGCGCCGTGGAACGCCTGATTCCCAGCTCGTGTCTGACGCCTGTCATATAGTTGCCGTCTCGCGGGCGGTGAAACTTATACGGCCGGAGTGACGACTGTCGGGCGGACGCACGTCTGCAGTCACACGCTCCATGGTTGCCTGCCGCGTGCGTCCTCCCTTTCCCCTTGTGCGGGCGGAACGGAAGACTGAAATTCGCGCCGCCGCAGTCGTCGGCAATGGGCGTCCACATCACACTCCAGTTCGTGGACAACTTGCTGTTCAACTTCACCGTGGGCCAGGTCATCCTCTACTCGTTCCTGCTGAGTCTGCCGCTCGCGATAGCGCTGAAGTCCTGGAAGATACTCGGACTGCTGACGGTTGTCTTCGGCCTCCTGCTGGTGGCGACGCCGGGCAGTCTCCTCGACGCCTCCTCGAAGACCACGCCGCTCGCGCTCTCTGCCGCGCAGTTCCGCATCGCCGGCATCGGTATGTTGCTCGTCGGACCACTGACGCTCACCGTCCTCGGGCGGTAGTCTGACCCGGCGGGGAGTACGGTCGCGGCGACCCGCGGCCCCCCAGCGCGGATCGCAGGGGTAACGTTCCCGGCGACCGAACGGGGCACATGCCACCCGAACCGAAGACCGACCTGACGGCGACACTGCACACGACAGAGGGCGACATCGAGGTCGAACTGTACGAACAGCGAGTGCCGCGGACGGTCGAGAACTTCGTCGGCCTCGCGACGGGCGACCGCGACTGGGAACACCCGGAGACCGGCGAGACGGTGGACGGACCCCTGTACGACGACGTCCTCGTCCACCGCGTCATCGACGACTTCATGATCCAGACGGGCGACCCCACGGGGACGGGACGCGGCGGACCGGGCTACACCTTCGACGACGAGTTCCACGACGACCTCTCGCACGACGGCCCGGGCGTCCTCAGCATGGCAAACAGCGGTCCGGACACGAACGGGTCGCAGTTCTTCGTCACGCTGGCCGCGCAACCCCACCTCGACGGACGACACGCCGTCTTCGGCCGCGTGACCGACGGGATGGACGTGGTCGAGACCATCGGCGGCGTTCCCACGGACGCGAACGACCGACCGCGCGAGGACGTCCACCTCGAGTCCGTCACCGTCCACGAGTAGCGCTCGGCGGCGGCCCGCCCGGGGAGCGGACGCGGCAGGCGAAACCCACTTGGAGGGAGTCCGAGTAGCCGGTACCACGCGAGGGTGGCCGAGCCAGGACAAAGGCGGCGGACTTAAGATCCGCTCCCGTAGGGGTTCGAGGGTTCGAATCCCTCCCCTCGCAGTCGGCACGAACACCCCGTGAGTGCCGACTGTAGGACGGGGATTCGAACGAGAGGGCGGCGACCGACGGGAGCCGACCGTGTGGTTCGGATCTCCTCCCCCGGTGTCGCCCGCGTTACCGGGTGTCGAGGCGGGTCGCAATGACAAGGGGCTTGACCCGGCGGTCGCTACGACGCACATGAGCGACGAGGTGCGACGGGTCTTCGTGGCCCACGACGCCTTCGAGTACGACGCGACGGCCGAGGAGGCGACCGGGACGGCGACGGTGTTCGACGCGACGGCGACGGCGTCCGTTCGGGACGGCGAGGACGGCACGGCCGACTTCTCGGTGACGGTGACGGTACCGACGCTGTCGGCGGCGGTCGAGGAGACGGTCGGCGACGCGGTCGCGGACGGCTGGTACGAGACCTTCGAGTTGCGGATGGCGGAGGCGTACGACGTGACCAGAGTGGCCGACGGAGACGTGTCGGTCGAACTGGCGGGACTGTCGGTCCGTGTCGTGTTCGAGTTCACCGCACCGGTCCGGCCCGGCGTGGACGACGCGGCGGCCCTCGTGGACTACACCGAGGGCACCTACGTCCAGGGGACGATTCCCGGCTACACGTACCGCGACCCGGTGGCGGCGCTGCTGTCGGCGGCCTACGAGCGCGGACAGGGTAACGACCCGGACGTCACGTCGCCGGAGTGAGACGGGCCCGCGTCGCACTCGTGGCGGTCGGTCGTCGGCAGTACCGCGAGGCAGGACGGGTGCGGCGTCACGGTAGAAGGCTTATACTCCGGCGGGCGAAGCAGACATCGTGAACGGACGACGCCAGTCGCAGGGAGGTGGCCCCCGTGAGTGACGGGCCGAGCGAACCAGGAGAGGAGGACGACGACGTGGACCCGGGAGCGGAGGTCGCGGCCGAGACACACACCGTTCGCCTCGAGCTCGCGGACGAACCGGGCGAGTTGCTCCGCGCCCTGCGACCCATCGCCGACGAGGGAGGCAACCTGCTGAGCGTGTTGCACGAGCGAGGCAACCTCACGCCGCGGGGTCGCGTGCCGGTAACCGTCGAGTTGCGCTGTCAGCCGAGTCGCTTCGGCGACATGGTCGATGCCCTCACCGAGGCGGGAGTTACGGTGGTGCAGGCCGACCGCGAGACGTACGCCGAGCGGGTGACGGTGCTGCTGGTCGGTCACGTCGTCGAACAGGACCTCTCGGAGACGCTGCTGGCCGTCGAGGCCTCGCCGGCCGCGAGCGTGGTGGACCTCTCGCTGTCGGCACCCGAGGGGACCGACGGCGTCTCGGCGGCCCGGCTCACGCTCGGCGTCTCGGACGGAGAGACGGCCGCGGCGCTGTCGGCCGTCGGCGAGGCGGCGGCAGCGAAGGGACTGCGACTCCTGACGCCCGTGGAGACGGCGACGGGCGGACCGACGGCCGCCGGCGACACGGCGTCGGGGTCGGGAACCGCGGCGGAGACAGACGCCGGTGCTGGCGCGGGGAAAACCGCGACCACGGGAAGCGAGGGGCGGCGACTGGCGGTGCTCGGCGCGGGCGCCGTCGGCCAGGCAGTCTGTCGGGCGGCGGCGGACCGCGGCCACCGCGTCGTTGCACTCGCGGACTCGACCGGGGCCGTCGCCGACGACGACGGCATCGACGTCGCGGCCGCACTGGAGCGAAAGCGAGTGCGGGACAGCGTCGGGACCGCGGCACCGGCTGACGCGCTGGAAGCCGAGTGCGATGTCCTCGTCGAGGCGACGCCGACGACGCTGGGCGACGCCGAACCGGGCTTCGGCCACGCGCGCCGGGCACTCGAACGGGACCGCGACGTGGTGCTGGCGAACAAGGGGCCGGTCGCCGAGCGGTACGGCGACCTCCGGGCGGCAGAGCGGGCGAGTGCGGGACGGGTGCGCTTCGGCGCGACGGTTGGCGGCGCGGTGCCGGTGTTGCCGACGCTTGCGGGCTTTCGGGTCGAGAACGTCCGGTCGGTCCGGGGCGTCCTCAACGGCACCGCGAACTTCGTCTGTTCGCGGATGGCGGCCGAGGGCCTCTCGTACGAACACGTCCTCGCGGAGGCACAGGACCTCGGCGTGGCGGAGGCGGACCCCGCGTTCGACGTGGAGGGCACCGACGCGGCGCTGAAGTGCGTCATCGTCGCGAACGTCCTCTCGGGCGACGACCGCGAGTGGACGCTCGCCGACGCCGACGTGGAGGGCATCGCCGACCTCCCGGTGCGGGCGTTCGAGTCGGCGACGGCGGCCGACCGGACGGTACGACTGGTCGGCACCGCGAGTCGAGACGGCGTGAGCGTCGCGCCGCGACTGGTGCCGGCGTCGAGTCCGCTGGCGGTCGAGGGCACCCGGAACGTGGCTCGTGTCGAGACGGCCACGGCGGGGACGGTGGACGTCGGCGGGCGTGGTGCGGGCGGGCCGGAGACGGCGGCGTCGGTGCTCGCCGACGTCGAGCGGCTCGGGTGAGCGGGCGGCCGCCGACGTGTGGGGATCGTTCGCAGGAATCGCAGTACACCGGCGGGGTGGGGGGTCGGCGGTATCGAAATCGTTTTAACTGATTCGAGCCACGTTACGGTACACAGCGCACTCAGCGCGTGATACTATGACCGAGACAAAGGAGGGTAAGCCCCACCAGAACCTGGCCATCATCGGCCACGTCGACCACGGGAAGAGCACGCTCGTCGGCCGTCTCCTCTACGAGACCGGCTCCGTACCGGAGCACGTCATCGAGCAGCACAAGGAGGAGGCCGAGGAGAAGGGCAAGGGCGGCTTCGAGTTCGCCTACGTCATGGACAACCTCGCCGAGGAGCGCGAGCGCGGGGTCACCATCGACATCGCCCACCAAGAGTTCGACACGGACAAGTACTACTTCACCATCGTGGACTGTCCGGGCCACCGTGACTTCGTGAAGAACATGATCACGGGAGCCTCGCAGGCCGACAACGCCATCCTCGTGGTGGCCGCCGACGACGGCGTCCAGCCCCAGACCCAGGAGCACGTCTTCCTGGCCCGCACGC
>CAZEIO010000041.1:0-13158 GCA_964512525.1 uncultured Halobacteriales archaeon | reverse complement strand
CCGTCGCGGAACTCGACCTCACCGGCGGCGTCGAGCGGGTGCCGCTGCGGGCAGCACGGGGACGGGTCCTCGCCGAACGGGTCACCGCTGGCATCGACGTCCCGGGATTCGACCGGTCGGCACTCGACGGCTACGCGGTGCGTGCCGCCGACACCGCGGGAGCCGACGAGGACCCGGTCGAACTCGCGGTCGTCGGGCGCGTGTCGGCGGGCGAGCGGCCAGGCGTAGAACTCGGGCGGGGCGAGGCGGCGAGTATCGCCACCGGCGCGGTCCTGCCGCCGGGGGCGGACGCGATGGTGCCCGTCGAGGTCACTAGCGAAGCGGCGGACGGCGACGGCGTGGTCGTTCGAGAGCGCGTCGGCGTCGGCGAGAACGTCGCGCCGGCGGGAGCGGACGTGGCCGCGGGTGACCGCGCCCTCGGCCCCGGCACCCACGTCACGGAGCGGGAGGTGGGACTGCTCGCCGCTCTCGGCGTCGAACGAGTGCCGGTTCGGGCCCGGCCACGCGTCGGTATCGTCCCGACCGGCGAGGAACTCGTCGCGCCGGGAGAACGGCTGGACCACGGTGCCGGCCAGATACACGACGTGAACACGTTCACCGTGGCGTCGGCGGTGACGGCGGCGGGCGGCGACCCGGACGTCCGCGACCGGGTCGGCGACGACCCGGAGGCCGTCGCCGGGGCGGTACGCTCGGCGGCGGCCGACTGCGACCTCGTCCTCACGTCGGGGGCGACGAGCGTCGGCGAGGACGACGTCGTCCGCCGGGTCGTCCACGAGGGAGGCGAACTCCTCCTGCACGGCGCGGCGGTCAAGCCCGGCAAGCCGGTCCTCGTCGGGCGTGTCGCGGCGACGGCCGACGACCCGGGAGGGAGGACGGCAGGCATCGTCGGCCTCCCCGGCTACCCGGTGTCGGCGCTGACGACCTTCCGCACCTTCGTCGCGCCGGCACTCCGCCAGGCGGCCGGCCTCCCCGACCCCGAGACGGCGACGGTCGAGGCGGAGATGGCCGTCGCCGAGCGGTTCGACGGCCCGCGGCGGCGACTCGTCGCGGTCGCACTGGTCGCCGACGGCGAGGGGACCCGACTGGCTGTCCCCGTGGACCGCGGCAGCGGCGCCGTCACGTCGCTGACGAACGCCGACGGCGTCGTCGAGATGGCCGCCGACGAGGACGAACTCCCCGCCGGCCGCCCGGTGACGGTCGAACTGTTCTCGCCGGACGTGACCGTGCCGGACGCACTCGGCGCGGGCGAGGCCGACCCCGTCGTCTGGACGGCACTCGACACCGGGGAGGCCGACGCGCGCTACCTCTCGGTCGGCACCCGTGACGGGGTCGAGCGACTGCGCGAGGGCGTCGCCGACGTGGCGGTGCTCGCGGAACCCGCCGGCGACGACTCGGACGGACCGGACGGCGTCGAGACGCAAACGCTCGCCGAGTGGCGCCGCGAGTGGGGACTCGTCGTCCCGGCGGGCAATCCCGCCGGCATCGACGGCGTGGACGCCCTCCTCGACGGCGACCACCGCCTCGCGAACCGCGACCCGTCCTCTGGCCTGCGGACCAGTCTCGCGCGGGTCGTCGCGGCCGTCGCCGACGAACGGGGGATCGACCGTCACGACGCCGTCGAGCGTATCGCCGGGTTCGAGACGGGAACGCGCGGTCTCGAGAGTCCGGCACGGCGGGTACTCGACGGCCGCGCCGACGTCGGCGTCGGCCTGCGGGCGACGGCCGACCGCCTGGGCCTCGAGTTCGTCTCTCTCGGCGACCAGCGGGTGCGGGTCGTCGGTGCCACGGACCGGGTGGCAAAGCCCGGCGTCGCCGCGCTGTCGGCAGCGCTCGAGGGCGATGCCGTCGTGGAGTCGCTGTCGTCGCTGCCGGGTTACCGACCCGCGTCGGAGTGAGCGAGGCGCGGAGTCAGTCGCCGCCGACGTGTGGCAACTGGTCGATGGCCCTCACCCGGTGGTCGGCGAGGACGCACCGGCCACGCACCGCGGGGGAGTGTCGCTCGACGTGGACGGCGTCGAGACCGGCGTTCCAGGCCGCGCCGACGTCGCCGGGGCCGTCGCCGACGAGGACGCCGTTGCCGACGCCGCCGTCGGCCGCCACCGACGACGACGGGACGACGTCCATCGCCGCGAGTGCACGGTGGACCGGGGCGGGGTCGGGCTTCCAGCCGATGTCGGCCGTACAGCAGACGACGGCGTCGAACCAGTCGCGGACGCCGAGGGCGTCGAGGACGGGGTCGGTGAGGTACGCCTGGCAGTGGGTGACGACGCCGGCCGGCACGTCGAGGTCGGCGACGAAGCGGGCGTCGTCGTAGAGGAAGGTGGCCTCGGCGCGGGCCTGCGGGTCCTCCTCCTCGTGGAAGACGGTCCAGAACCGGTCGGGGTCGATCCCTTTCTCGCGGAGCGTCTCGTCGCGAGAGCCACGCAGGCCGTGCCACAGCGTCGCCACCTCGCGGTCCGAGAACGCACAGTCGAGACGGTCGCCGACGCGGTCGAACACCTGTCGGGCGTAGGACTCGGGCACGTCCACGAGCGTCCCGTCCAGGTCGAACAGCCAGAAGTCGTACTCGCGGGGCGCGACGTCTGCGGGAGCGGCAGTCTGCGGGCCTGCGACCGGGTCGTCGCCGTCCATGGGCCCCGCTCTATCCCGGCGGCGAACAAGTGTCTTCGGGCCTACAGGCCGTCGCCGTCGTCCGCGACGTCCTCGGCCTCGGCGGTGACGTACTCGGCCATCTCGATGTCGGCGTCGGTGACGCCGCCCTCCTCGTGGGAGGTGAAGACGACCTCGACCGCGCCGTACTCGATGGTGATCGTCGGGTGGTGCCACTCGGCCTCGGCTATCTCGCCGACGACCTGCGCGAAGTTGACGCCCCGGAGGTAGTCGTCGAACTCGAAGGTGCGGACGATCTCGTCGTCGCGGTGCTCCCAGCCCTCGGGGAGGTTGGCTGCGATCTCGTCGTCCGAGAGGAGTTCCGCCATGGGATCGTGGAGAGCGGCGACCGGCAAAACCGTTGTCCTTCGGGGCGTCAGGCCGCGTCGTCGGGACCGTCGGGGTCGGAACCGGACGCCGCCTCGGCATCGACGCCGGGCGGGGCGTCACCGACGTCGCCCGGCAGGTCGACGAACTCGGGGGGGTCGGTCCCGAACTCGGGGTCGAACAGCTGGATCGCGGTCGCGATGGTACTCCAGTCGTCCTCGGCGGCGGCCTCGCGGAGGCTCTTGGTCGGCGCGGCCATCAACTGGCCGACGATGGCGTCGGCCATCGCCGTGACCGTCTCTCGCTGGTCGTCGTCGAGGTCACCCTGTGCCGCGAGGCGGTCTAGCGCCCGGTCGAGTTCCCGGCGCTTCACGCGGTCGGCGCTCTCGCGCATCACGGCGACGACGGCGTCGGCCCGCTTGCGCTTGAACTGTTCGAGGAGGCGGTCGAACTCCTCGACGACGATGGCCTCGGCGGCCTCGGCGGCCGCCCGCCGGCGGTCGTGGGTGCGCTCGGTCACCGCCTGGAGGTCGTCGAGGTCGTACAGCGAGACGCCAGCGACGTCGTCCACCTCGGGAGCGACGTCGCGTGGCTGGCCCATGTCCACGAGGACAGCCGGACCGGTGTCGCCGGCGATGTCGGCCGCCAGCGCCGTTCCGACGTCGATGACGGGGGCGGCCGCCCCCGTCGCGGCGACGACCGCGTCGCTCTCGGCGAGGTGGTCGGCGAGGGCGTCCATCGTGGCCGCCTCGGCCGTCACGTCGAGGTCGGCCGCGAGCGCCTCGGCGGGGTCGAGCGAGCGGTTGACGACCACCACCCGCCCGACGTCGTGGTCCGCCAGCCACCCGCCGACCGTCGAGGACATCTCGCCAGCACCGACCACGAGGACGGTCGCGCCGTCGAGGGCGACGCGCTCCTCGAGAAAGCGGACCGCGGCGCTCCCGAGCGAGCCGGCACCCTCGTCGATGTCGGTCTCGGTGCGAACCCGTTCGCCGACGTGGATGGCCTTCGTGACCGCCTCCTCGAGGACCGGCCCGATGCCGCCGACGCCGCGGGCCGTCTCGTAGGCGCGGCGGACCTGGCCGAGAACGGCCTGTTCACCGAGGATCATCGACTCCAGTCCGGCGGCGACCCGGAGCAGGTGGCGGATACTGGGCTCGTGGTCGGTGCGGACGACGGCCGCCGGCGGAACGTCGGCCACGAACCAGTCGAGGGCCGCCTTGCTCGCGCCGGGGTCGTCGGTGACCACGTAGGCCTCGCTGCGGTTGCAGGTCCGCAGGACGTACGCCTCCGCGACGGCCTCGTGTGCGAGGAGGGCCTCGACGTCGCGTCTCGTCTCGCCGCTGCCGGCGGCCGAGACGGTGTCCACGTCCGCCTCCTCGTAGGTGACGCGGACGCCCGTGATGGTGCCGGAGGGGGCACTCACCGCCGCTCACCCCGGTCACGTCCGCTCCGTCGTCTCGTCGGTCGGCCGGCCGCCACGCCGGGTCGAGGACCGGGTGACCGCGAACGATGACAGGGTCCAGTCGGTCCCCGACTCGCCGCCCCCGACCACGGCGTGGCCCCTCGGGGGGTCCGCGACATGGCCCGACGTGGGTGACGGACCGACATAAGCGACACGAACCCGTCCCGCGGATCGTGTGAGAGCGTGTCGTCCCCGTCTGGCCACCCGTGGGAACCGGTCACCCGCCGTCCTCGTCGCCGGTCGGTTCGGGGTCGTCGCCGCGGACGCCGGTCACCTCGTGGCCGTCGGCACGGAGTGCCCGGAGGATGCCCTCGTGGTCTGCCGTCGCCCGGTAGTAGAACACGAGGTCGAAGGTGCCCTCGCGGAGCAGCTGCTGGCACTCCCAGACGAACTCGTCGTCCTCGACCCGACGGCCCTGGTGCTGGTTCGAGGCGAACTCGGGGTCTTCCACGCCGCTGTACACGTAGTGGTCCGTGGGGTCCACGCCGGCGTGAGCGGCGACGGTCTCGCCCACTGCCACCGTGGTCTCGTGCATCGCGATGTCCTCGTCGCTGCCGAGGTCCGTGTGGACCACCAGTCCGTTGAGTTCGACTGCTCCCGGCTGGAGGAGTCGCCAGACGCGACGCCGCAGACTCTCGTCAACCGCTCCGGTCATCGTGGCCGTTTCGGGGCCGGCGAGACTTACCGACACCGGTGTGCGGACGCCGGTCCGACGCCGAAGGACAAGACACATACAGAGTGACGCCGACGTGACGACGAGAGTCACCGATGGACCTGCGCTCGTGGACCGCTCGCCGGGTCGGGGGCGTGTACGAGCGACTTCTCGAGCGCGAGATCGGTCGCGTCCCGAGTCACGTCGCCGTCATTCAGGACGGCAACCGCCGCTACGCCCGCAAGCGGGGGGACGACGAGGACGACGGCCACCGTGCCGGCGCCCGGACCACCGAGAACCTCCTGCGGTGGTGTCGCGACCTCGGCGTCGAGGAACTCACGCTGTACGCCTTCTCGACGGAGAACTTCCGGCGGCCCGAGGACGAGCGAGAGGCGCTGTTCGACCTCATCGCCGGGAAACTCCGGGAGTTCGCCGACAGCGAGGACGTCCACGAGGGGGGCGTCCAGATTCGCGCGATAGGCGCCGTCGAACGCCTCCCGCCGCGCGTCCGCGAGGCGGTCGGCTACGCCCAGCGCCGGACCGCCGAGTACGGCGACTTCCGGCTGAACGTCGCGCTGGCCTACGGCGGTCGCGACCAGTTGCTCGGCGCCGCACGGGACATCGCTACGGCGGTCGATGCCGGCGACCTCGACGCCGCCGACGTGGACGTGGCCGCGGTCGAGGAGCGACTGTACGGCCGACCGGTGCGGGACGTGGACCTCATCGTGCGGACCGGCGGCGACGAGCGGACCTCGAACTTCTTGCCGTGGCACGCGAACGGCAACGAGGCGGCGGTGTACTTCTGTGCGCCGTACTGGCCGGAGTTCTCCCGCGTGGACTTCCTCCGGGCAGTCCGCACCTACGAGCGCCGCGAACAGTCGTGGCGCACCACCCGTGCTCGCCGTGCGCTCGCACTCGTCCGGGCACTCGGCGACGCCGGCCTCGAACTGCCGACCGCTCGGCGCGTCCTCGGGCGGTTCCGTGACGCGCTGCCGAGCGGGGAGCGCGAGGCAATCGAGGCGGTCGAGGACCCGGGCGAGGCCGCGGACTGACGGCCACCCGCCCGTCGCCCTCCCTCTCGTGGGGACACCGGGCCAGGACTACCGACCGAAGCGCCGGCTCCGCTCCTGGTACTCCCGGACAGCACGGAGGTAGTCTCGCTCGCGGAGGTTCTGCCAGTTCACGTCGGTGAAGTACAGTTCCGAGTACACCGACTGCCAGATCATGAAGTCCGAGAGCCGCTCCGCGCCGGTCTTGATGACGAGGTCGGGTTCGTCGGAGAAGACCAGCCGCGACTCGACGGCGTCGGCGTCCACCTCGGCCGGCGCTATCTCGCCACGCTCGACCCCCTCGGCGATGGCGCGAACGGCGGCGGTGAACTCGTGCTTGCCGCCGAGACCGAGCGACACCTGTATCGGCGCGTCGGCGCGGCGGTCGTCGTCGGGACCGCGGACGGCCACGGGTCGCGGGGCGTCCACGGCGGCGATCTCCTCGCGCAGGGTGGGCGCCGCCTCGGGGTCGAGGACGCTCACGTACACCGAGAGACGCTCGGCGCCGTACTCGAAGGTCCAGCGGTAAAAGCGCGACAGGGTCTCGTAGGCGCCGCGCCGGAGGAGGTCTCGCTCCGTGATCGCGAGGGCGACGTGACGCGGGGGGGTGGCGTCGTCGAGTCGCGTCCGCAACGCGAGGTAGCTGTCGTAGAGGCCCACGGCGTGGTCGGGAACCCGGAGGGACAAGTCGGTGACGGTGACGATCGACGGAGTGCAGTCGGGCGGTCCACGCCCTCCGTCGAAGGAGTGGGTTCAAGTAATCGCCACGGGAACGGACGGATCGTGACGTCCACGGTCAGGCGTGCGGCGGCCTTCGCCGTGGTGGGAAGCATCGCGCTGGCGGTGCCGCTACTGGAGGCGGCGGCGACCGCCCGCTACGCTCCGCTGGCCGTCGCCGCGCCCTTCGCGCTGATCGCCGCCGTGGCGGTGTTCGGCGTCCACGAGGGGCGGGTATTCGAACTGTTCGCACGGCCCGGCGAGCGTCGCGAGCGCCGGCTCTACGGTCTCATCGGCTTCACGCTGGCGGCCAGCGGTCTCGTCCTCCTGACCGTGGTCACCCGGATGCCGACCGGCGTCGGCGTCGGCGTCGTCCTCCTCGTCGCCTACGGCAACCTCGCGGCCCGCGTCGTCGGGGCCAGTCTGCGCGAACCCGACCCCGCGCTGCCGACGACGGCCTTCGCGACCGGCGGCGGTGCGGCATACGCCGTCGGCCACCTCGTCGTCCGCGTCGTGGAGACGGGAGCGGTCGGGAGCGGTCTGGCGGAGATACTCTTCCTCGCCGCCAGCGGCGGGCTGCTCGGGGCACTCCTGCGGACGGTCCTGTTCGAGAGCGACGACCCCGTCGTGATGCTCACCGTCGGCATGTGGCTCTGGCTGTTGGTCTCGCTCGCGACGGCGGTCACGCTGGGCGGCGTCGGTCTCGCCCTGGCGGTGAGCGCCGGCCTCGGCTACGCCTCGTACGCGCTGGAGACCGCCTCGATACCGGGGATGCTCGCGGGCGTCTCGATGGGTATCGTCACCATCGTCCTCGGCGACATCGCGTGGTTCGCGGTCCTCATCGCCTTCTTCGTCGTCGGCGGTCTCTCGACGAAGTTCCGCTACGATCAGAAACTCGCCCGCGGCGTCGCACAGGAAAACGACGGCGCCCGTGGCGCGGCGAACGTCCTCGCCAACGGCGCCGTCCCGCTGGTCGCGGTCCTCGCCTACGCCGGCGTCGGCGCGCTCTCGATGCGCGGGGCCGCGGTCGTCGAGTCGCTCCCCGTCGCCCGTGACGTCTTCCTGTTCGTCTTCGCCGGCGCGGTCGCGACGGCCATGAGCGACACGCTCTCCTCGGAGATCGGCGGCGTCTTCGACGGCGTCCGTCTCATCACCACGCTCGAACCGGTCGAGGCCGGCACCGACGGCGGCGTCAGTCTCCCCGGCTTCGTCGCCGGCGTCGCCGGCGGCGCACTGGTCGGCGGCGTCGCTTACGCTCTGTTCCGGGGCGGGACGGACACCGGACTGGTCGTCCCGCAGACCGGCGCGGTCGTCCTCGCCGCGGCCGGCGTCCTCGGCATGGTCGTCGATAGCTTCCTCGGCGCGACCGTCGAGGGACAGTACCTTGGCAACAGCGGCGTCAACCTGCTGGCGACGCTGACGGGCGGTCTCGTCGCCGGCGTTGCGAGTATCCTCCTCGGACTCGCGTGAGAGTATGCCCGGCGACGACCCCGACGGCCGCGCGACCGTGCGGCCGGCCCGGCCGGCCGACGAGGGGGCACTACTCGCCGTCCAGTCGGCGCTCCCGCGGCCGAATCCGGACCTGTTGCGTGGCGCGCTCTCTGGCGTCGGCCGGGTGCTCGTCTCGGCGGTGGACGGCTGCGAGGCCGGCGGCGTGCCGGTGGGCTACCTGCTGGCACTCGACCGGGCGGCCGCACCGGACACCCCCGGGGACCGGCCGGCAACGGCGACCGACGACGGCGAGACCGGGGCCTACATCGCGGAACTCGCCGTCGCGCCCGGACACCGCCGGGAGGGGCGAGCGACCGCACTGTTGGGGGCGCTGTTCGACGACCTCGACGGCGGCTGGGTCACGCTGACGGTCCACCCGGAGAACGAGGCGGCACGGCGCTGTTACGAGGCGGTCGGGTTCCGGGAACTGCGCCGGGAGGTCGAGTTCTTCGGGGACGAGCCGGCGCTGGTGCTGGGGCGTCGCGTCGGCGCCGGCCCGGAGTGAGACCGGTCAGGCCGCGAGCAGCGCCTCTGCCGTGCGGATGCGCGTTCCGGTGGGACGCTTGGTGAACTCGCCGAGTTCGGTCGCGACAACCTGGTCCACGCCGCGCTGGGCGGCCACGTCGAGAACCCGCTGGGTGAGCGTTCCGTCAAGGACGACCGCCGCGGGCGTCTCTCCGGCGCTCTCGACGAGGTCGAAGGCCTCGCCAGCGTCGCCCGTCGCGAGGACGGCGCTGTCGGCGTCGAGAAGCCGGACCGTCCCGGCGTTCTCGTCGACGACCGCGCGGACGTGCCCGCGGAGGGTGTCGGGGGGAGAGTCGTCGGCGTCGTCGGTCGCGGTCTCGCCGTCGGTGTCGGCAGTATCGGTCGCCGTCTCCCCGTCGTCGGCCGTTTCTGCCGGGGGCTGGTCGCCGTTTTCCGGGGTCGTCCTTGGGTCCGGGGCCGGCGGCGCGCCCTCGGGGCCGTGGGCCGAGGCGGGCGGGATGTCCGACCCGCCGTCGTGCGCCGTCGCCTCCGTGTCGCTCTCGCCCTGGGCGTCGTCGGCGCTGGCCGCGGCGGCGGCCGCGACCGCGGCGCGGGGGTCGTCCTCGTCGGCGACGACCTCCCACGGCAGTTTCCGCTCGAGTGCCGCGAGGATCTCGCTCCGCGAAAGGTCCTCGACGGACCGGTCGTCGGGCGCGAAGGCGACGTAGTCTATCTCGCCGACCTGGCTGAGTTCCTCGAGGATGAGGTCGCCGCCGCGGTCGCCGTCGAGGAAGGCCGTCACCGTCCGCTCGCGGGTGAGGTCGGCGACGGCGTCCGGAACGTCGGTCCCCTCGACGGCGACGGCGTTTTTCACGCCATTTTCCAGGAGTGCGACGACGTCGGCCCGCCCCTCGACGACGATGACGCTGTCACTCTCGTCGTCGGCGACGCGCGGGCCGGCGGGGAGGCCGTGGTACTCGACGACGTCGGCGACGCGGACCTTCTTGCGGACGGCGTCGAGTATCTCGTCGCTGGAGGCGACGGACTCGGAGAAGCCCTCGACCAGCAGTTCCGTGGCACGGTCGATGACCTGTCGGCGCTTGGCGGCGCGGACGTCCTCTATCTCCGAGACGCGCAGTTTCGCCCGGCAGGGACCGATCTGCTCGATGGTCTCGAGGGCGGCCGCGAGCGTGGCGGTCTCGACCTTGTCGAGCGAGGTCTCTATCGTGAGGTGGCCGAACGACTGGCCGCGTTCGGACTGTATCTCGACGTCGATGCGCCCGACCTTCGACGACTCCTGCAGGTCACGCAGGTCGAGTTCGTCGCCCAGGAGACCCTCGGTCTGGCCGAAGACCGCTCCGACGACGTCACTCCGCTCTACCACCCCGTCGGCGGTGACGTCCGCGTGAATGAGGTACTTGGCTGTGTTGTCCATTGGTGATCCGGCTCCCGGCGGAGCCACTGATGATGCTGCTGGTGACGTACACGAGCGCCAGTGCGGGCGTCGGCGGCGTCATCCGCCCACACGTGGGCGCCAGACGGGCAAATAGGTGCCGGCTTCGCCACGGGAGTTCAGTCCCGGAGCGCGGAGGCCGAGTCGAGGGTGGCCGCGGTCAGCGACCGCTCCAGTAGGCGATCGCGACGACGACCACGAGCACCGACACGCCGCCGAGGAAGAACAGCAGTCCCGGCGGCAGTCCGGCGGCGGCCGCGTCGGTGACCGCCTTCGTCGCCTCGGTCGAGTTGTTCGCCGCGACGGCGACCTCACCGGCTGCGTCCCCCTCGCCGCCGTAGGTCTCCGCGCTGGGACCGCCAGTGGGACCGCCGAGGAGGCCCCCGCGGCCGAACAGCGACTGCACGACGAGGGCCGCGAGGCCGACGACCGCGACGCCGCCGACGAGTCGCGAGAGCGCCCGCCGCAGGCGCGAGGCCTCGTTCTGGTCGCCGGAGACGATGAGTGCCCCGTCGGCGGGTGCGTACACCTTCATCTCGTTGCCACGGGAGGAGTACCAGGTGTCCACCACCTCGACGAGACCGGCCCCCTCGAGGTTGTCGAGGTGGTACCGGACGTTCTGGACCGTCGTGTCGAGCGTCTCCGACAGTTCGCTCTGTGTCCGTGGTTCCTCGTGGAGCGCGGCGACTATCTCGCGAGCGGTCGAGGAAGACAGCGCGGAGAACACCTCGTCGGCGTCCTCACCCTCGAGGTCAACCACGCGCGGCTCCGTCTCGCCCGTCGCGGGCTCGGAGCGAAGCGGCAGGAGGCTCGACATTTCTGTCCAGGCCATCGTCCCCCGTTTCAATACTCGTTTCGCAAGCTCAAAGACACGTTTTACCGACCGGACGGCAGGGTACAGTGACCGTTTCACCGTCCGAGGGACGGAACAGCGACGGCTGTACCGTTCGCGTGGTGCGGGTTCGGACGTGGCGTGACGGGAACCGCTCGCCGGCCGAGAACGCCAGTCGCAAGTCCGTTCCGTGCCAACCACACGTATGACGCGGGCGCCGGAACTGCCGGAATCGTTCACCGACGATGGGTGGCGGCAGGTCCGCACCCAGACGAAGGCGGAACTGACGCTGCCGGTGTTCTCGGTTCGGTCGCACAGTCGTCTCTACGAACACGTCGAGACGGCGGAGCGACTCGGACCGGTCTCCGGTGCCGACCTCGACATGCCACCCCGGGCGGTGTTCACGACGCGCCTGGAGTTCGACCCCTCGTTCGCGGACCTGGGGGTCGATCCGGGGTCGTCGGCGGTGTTCGGCGTGGCGCGGCGCCGGGCGCGGTCGGAGTTCGCCCGCAGCGTCCGCGAGGACGGTCTCGTGAGCGTTGACCACACCGACAGCCGGTGGCTGGACCGCGACGACGGCGTGAGGGCGCGGGCCTTTCGCTACGACGTCGCCTTCCCACTCGACCGACGGGCACTGGCGGACGGCCCACGGCGACCGACGCTCCGGGGCGTTCTCTGGGCCGCCATCTGGCCGACTGCCCGTGCCTACGACATGGCCGGCGGCATCTACCCGGCGGAGTCGCTGTCGGCGGCGCTCCGCCGGCAGGACGCGATCCTCGCCCCCGAACACGAGGGACTGTCCGTCGTGGAGGACCGCGGGTCCCACCGCCGGGCGCTGACGCGAGCGATCCGTGGCGCCGGTCTCTGAGACGGGCGAAACGGGTCGCCGCCCGCCCCGCCCGGGGCGGGAGACCGGAGACCGGGGGTGGGTCGCTTCAGGGTGGCAACTGCTAGCAAACCCTGCGCTGGCTTTTTGTACGGTCGTCGTACACCCTTTCGTATGGGTCACCGATTCGCCGCCGTAGTACGTCGATAGCGGCAGGCGGTACCCGACGTTCTCTCGCTCGTTCGCCGACCAGCCACGCGACCGCTCCGTCGTCCGCAGCCGACTAGACCGGACCGCACCGACCACGACCGCCCGACGAGGAAGACCAGCCTGACCATCGACAGCATGTCCACACAGGAACCGGAGACCACAGACGCACCGCATCGAGACGACCCCGACCCGACGCTCGAGGGCGACTACGACCCCGAGCGCGTAGAGGCCCGCTGGCAGGACCACTGGGTCGAGGCCGAGACGTACGCCTACGACGAGGTGGAGGACTCGGACCTCGTCTTCGGCATCGACACGCCGCCGCCGACGGTGTCGGGGAACCTGCACATGGGCCACCTCTACGGCCACACCCTGCAGGACTTCGTCGCCCGCTACCGGCGGATGGCCGGCGAGGCCACGTTCTTCCCCTTCGGTTACGACGACAACGGCATCGCATCGGAGCGACTGACGGAGGCCGAACTCGGCATCAACCACAGCGACTACTCCCGACGGGAGTTCCAGGAGAAGACCCGGGAGGTCTGTCGGCAGTACGAGGCCGACTTCACCGACGAGATGCAGTCGCTCGCGATGTCCATCGACTGGAACCGCACCTACAAGACCATCGAGCCGCGGGTCCAGCGCATCTCGCAGCTGTCCTTCCTCGACCTCTACGAGAAGGACCGCGAGTACCGCCAGAAGGCACCGGCCATCTGGTGTCCGGACTGCGAGACGGCCATCTCGCAGGTGGAGATGGAGGGCGCACAGCGAGACTCTCACGAGAACGACATCGCCTTCGAACTCGTCGAACCCGGGACGACACCCGAGGATCCCACCCCCGACGCGCCGACCGACCCGGGCGACGACCTCGTCATCACGACCACGCGACCGGAACTACTGCCGGCCTGCGTGGCGATGATAGTCCACCCCGAGGACGAGGCCCGCGCCCACCTCGTCGGCGGCACCGCCCGGGTGCCCCTGTTCGGCCACGAGGTCCCCATCTACGAGGACGAACGGGTCGACCGCGA
>CAZEIO010000040.1:0-13207 GCA_964512525.1 uncultured Halobacteriales archaeon | reverse complement strand
TACACCTCGGGGTGACCGAAGAACCAGAAGAGGTGCGCCCACAGCAGCGACCCACTCTCGGGGTTGATGAAGTACGCCGTCCCGAGGACGTGGTCGGCGGTGAGGATGATGAGCGCCGCCAGCAGGGCGGCGAAGGCAAACAGCATCATCCACACCGTCAGCAGGATCGAGGTGGAGAAAACCGGTAACTTCCGGAGCGTGAGCCCCTCGGCACGCATCCGGTGCATCGTCGTGAGGAAGTTCACCGAGGATACCGTGATCGCGGCCGTGAACATCATCAGCGCGAGGATCGCCGCCGTCGCCCCCGGCCCGACGTTCGGCATGTAGGTCGGGACGTTCAGCGGCGCGTACATGGTCCAGCCGCCGGCGAAAGTCCCTCCCATGAAGAACGACCCAACGAACAGCAGTCCCGAGAACAGGTAGAGCCAGTAGCTCAGGGCGTTCAGCCGCGGGAACGCGAGGTCCTTCGCGCCCAACTGCAGGGGAACGAGGTAGTTCGCGAAGCCGAAGGCAAACGGCGAGATGAACCAGAAGACCATGATGAGACCGTGCGCCGAGACGGTCTGGTTGTAGTTGATGCCGTCGAGCACCTGCGCTCCCGGCGTCCACAGCTGCATCCGGATGAGGAGAGCGAGCGTCCCGCCGAACATCAGGAAGAAGAGCGCGGTGACGAGGTAGAGGACGCCCACGTCCTTGTGGTTCGTGGTGACGAACCACCGCTTGACCGACCCGAGACCGGGCAGACCGTGTTCCTCCTCCTGCGAGCCGGGGAGCTCGTCGCTTATCGTCGCGGTGCCGCCGTCGGGGGCCGCGTTCGCGCCCGTACTGGTGCCCCCGTCGGTCCGTGGCGTGTCGTCGTCTGGTGCGTCAGTCATCGTTTGGTGTTAGGGTGAGCCCGCACTCCGCGCGGTCGGCAGTGTGGGGTGGTCGATCGCCGGCAGTTCGATCGACTGCGAGCCGTCGTCGTCGGATGCGTCGGTCACGCTCGCGTTCGTCTCCTCGCCGGCGTTCGCGTACCAGTCTTGGAACTCTGACTGGGTCATCACGACTACCTTCCCGTTCATGTAGGAGTGGCCGGAGCCACAGAGTTCGTAGCACTTCGCGGTGTAGTTGCCCGTCTCCTCGGCCACGAACCACGTCGTGGTGTTCTGGCCGGGGATGGCGTCGGACTTCACCCGGAAGTCGGGGATGCCGAAGTTGTGCCAGACGTCAGCCGAGGTCACCTGTAACTTGACCGTGCGGTCCTCGGGGATGTACAGCGTCTGGGTCGTCGTCCCGTCCGGGTACTTGTACTCCCAGAAGAACTGGTGCCCGATCACCTGCACCTCCAGGGGTTCCTCGCCGTCAACGCCGGTGTCGCCGGCGGCCGCGTTCTCGACGTACAGGAGCGTCCCGTACGTCCAGACCACCAGCGAGACGACGACGATGGCGCTCAGGGCGAACGAGAGGAACAGCTTCCGGCCTTTCCCGCCGCCGGTCGGCAGTTCGCCGAGTTCCGGCCGGTCCTCGACCGGGTCCTCGTCCCCGGTGTCGCGGTACTTGTAGGCGTTCCACAGCATGTACCCGATGACGATCACGCCCACGAGCGTGCCGAGGACCAGAAACACCAGGTAGATGTTCTCGAACACGTTGACCCTCGACCCCTGTGGGACGAGTTGGGGGACCGCGAAGCTGGGTTGTAGCATGATCGGGGGTTCCGAAACGCTTCGGTCCTTGCGCACTTAGCGATTACGAACCGACGAACCGACGGCGGTCGATTTTCGGCCGCGACGACCCCCGTCTGCCGCGTCGGCGAGACCGGCGCGAGAGCCGCTGGGGAGCCACCTGCGGCCGTGTCTGCCCGCCGGTCGATGGCCGGCGGTCAGTCGGCCCCGCCGTTCGCCCCCGGAAGGACCGTCGGGTCGCCCGACCGAGTGACGTACTCGACGGCGATGCCGACGAGCGGCGACCCCGACTCGGCCGCGTACTCCCGCGCCCGGGCCGCGTACTCGTCCGCCACCTCGCGGACACGACGGTAGCCCTCGCGCTCGTCGTCCGCGAGGACGTACTCGCCGGTCACCGGCGTCAACTGCCCCTCGCGGGCGTCGGCCGCGTAGTCGTCCACGTCGTCCAGCCACACCTGCGCGAAGACGATCGTCAGCACGACCGCCCGGCGGAACGTCTCGTCCACCCGGATGCCCGCCGCCTCGTACATCTCGAACATCCCGTCGTAGATGACGCCGACCCGGCCGTACTGCGTCCGGAAGTACGGCAGCGCGAGGTCGGTGTCCGCGTAGCCTGCCGGGGGGTCCTCGAAGGTCGCCCCGCGGTACCGCTCGCGGATACCCTCGACGGCGTCGTCGTCGCCCTCCTCGGCGCCCGCGAGCAGTTCGCGGTACTCCGAGTCTCGCTCCTGGTGTGCCTCGCTCGCCGTCACGGCGCGGTCGTACGCCACCCGGACCGCGTCGGGGAACCGCTCGAACCGGTCCTCGACGACCGACTCGAGCGTGGACTGTGCGACCGTGGCGACTCGTTCTGCGCTCAGTTCCGGCCGCTCGGCCGCCGGCTCCCCCTCGACCGTGGCCTCGAAGTCGTCGTACTCGGCGTCGTTGACGGCGTCGCGCATGTCGCCGTCGATGAGCGCGACGACCACGAGCCGAGTGACGCGCTCGATCCGTTCGGCCTCGCGGGCGAGACTGCTGAACTCCGGCGCGACCTCGGGGTCGCCGCCGTCGAGTCCGACCGCCCGGAACAGGCGGCCGCCGAGGC
Organism: uncultured Halobacteriales archaeon; assembly: GCA_964512525.1. GTDB lineage: Archaea > Halobacteriota > Halobacteria > Halobacteriales > SW-7-71-33 > SW-7-71-33. The sequence goes on along the minus strand of CAZEIO010000040.1, from coordinate 10,459 downwards.
CGGGCGCCAGCCGCCGCTCGAACGGGTCGAACCCACCCGCGGCGCGGCGCTGTACGTCCCGGACGAGTCGCGCGAGCGTCAGTTCCACCGGCAACAGAAGCTTCGTCTCGTACTCGAACTCGACCCGCTCGGGGGCGACGTCACACCGCTCCGCCAGGGCCACCTCGACGGCCTCGAAGGCCTCGTCAACCATCGTCGCGACACGGTCCTCGACCGACGGCTGGCGACGCAGCGCCGCGACGTCCAGCCGCCCCCCGGCGGCGTAGTGGCCGAAGGTGGCCCGTGCCTCCGTCGGCAACCGCTCGACGGCCGCGAGACGGCCGGCGACCCGTCGGAGTGCCCCACCTCCGCCCGCCCGGAGTCCGAACAGGCGACCGAGCGCACCGGTGAGCCTGCTCCGCAGGTCCATACGCCCGGGCGGGTGGGTCGGCACATAGAACCGGCGATCGCGACCGCCGACGGACGGAGCGACCGGGAACGGGAGTCTTATGCCCGCTCGCGTGGGCGGTGGCTGTATGAACGGGTTCGCACGGTCCGCTGGTCGGCTGGCGGCGGCGACACGTATCGCCGCCCACACGATGTTGCCAGTCGATACCAACCCCGTGCCCCGGGAGTGGACACACGTCACGAAGGTCGATCCCGAGGAACAGAAGCGATTGCCCCTCGCCTACCCGCTCTACCTCCGTCACACCGACGCCGTCTCGGTCGGCGGCTCCCGTGACGTGACGCCACGCAACACCGAACTCACCTTCGACCTCCTCGAACACGCGCCGGTGCCCGCCTTCCACGAGCCGAGCGCCCCTCGACACGTCTCCGACGCGACGCGAGAGCGGGCCGCCTTCGTCGCGATTCCGGAGGTGCTCAACGGGGACATCGAGGCCCTCGTCGGCCAACTCGGCGCCGGCATCGAACACGTCCGCGACGAACTCGCGCCGAAGATGATCGACCGCCACATACCGTGGGCGCCCCGGCGACTGCGGGCCGTCCTCCGCGAGTTCGCCGCGTCGTGGCTGCTCGCCGCCGCCAACTTCGAGGCCTACATCATCCAGAATCCCGACTCGGCGGCCGCCCGCGAGGCCGGCGTCACCGACGAGGACGTCCTCGACCCCGAGGAGGCGGGCCGCCGTGCCGCCGCCGCCGAGCGCCGACTCGGCTCGGAGGTGCTGTACGTCGAGTACTCGGGCACCTACGGGGGAGACCTCGGTGCAGAGACGGTCGCGGCCGTGGCGGAGACGACTCACTGGTCGCGACTCTGGTACGGCGGCGGTATCGACTCCCGCGAGGCGGCCCTCGACATGCTGGAAGCCGGCGCCGACGCCGTCGTCGTCGGCGACGCCTTCCACGACGTCGCGGAACGGGAGGCGGAGCTCTGCGAGCGAGCGCTCGACGAACTCCCGCGGGACGCCGACCGCGCCGCCGTCGCCGAGTGGGTCGAGACGGCGGTCGGACCCGAAGACCCCGCCGAGCGCTTCCTCTCGACAATCCCCGCGGTGACCGACCCCGGTCGCCGCGCTCGTGACTACCTCGCGACTACGGTCCACGCCCGCCTGGGGATCGAGGCCATGGCGACGGACCTGCCGGCCGACCCGACGCCGGCAGACCTCCGGAACGCACTGCGGCAGTCGGTCCCCGGCGAGTCGGCCTTCGGCGCTCTCGGCGAAGACGGTCGTGCCTACGCCTACGAGAGCGCTCTCGCGGTACTGGCGCGACGCGTCGGCGTCGAGGCCGGGTCGCTATCGGTGGACCACCTCGGCGTGGACCTCGGCGATTCCGGGGGAATACCGGTCGAAGGCACCGACCGGAGCGACGACGAGGGCCGTCGCTCCGAGGCGACGCAGTAGGCGGGCCACGAACACGGAGGTCACGAAGCGAGGACGTCTCTCGAGACGGTGCGGCTACCGAGAGGGTCGGTGACGACGGCACAGTACCTGTCGAGGTGGCGTCGTGAGAAGTGCGAGACGCGATGTGGACCGGACGGGAGACGTTTTCCACGCCCCGTGCGGCCGTGCCGGCGTTCCGCCCCGTGAAGGACGGTTCACCGAACGGGGGGACGGGGTCACACCGTCCGCCGTCGTTCGGCGGGTGCCGGGTTCTCGAAGCTCCCTCACGGGAACTCCGGTACTTGGCCTTGGCACTCCACCACCCGGGCGGTGGAGGAGTGGGACGCTACGGTTCTCCTTCGGAGCGTTCACCTCGTGTCCGTGTTACCGGAGATTCGGTTTTTGCCCCCAACCCGCTCAGTTCCGGCCGTGGCCTGCGACCGGTCCCGAACGAGTCGCCCGTATGTCCTCGCTGTCTCGCGACCTCATAGTAGGAAGGGAGACATAATAAATTTTTCGCCACGACCGGCGGTGACCGGTTCGTTCACGGCGTGATCTCGGATGGCAGCTGCGCGACTGTTCGCTCGAACTGTCGGTGGACGAGGACGGATGCCACACGAGGGCGTCGCTCGAGAGGTACGAAAGGAGCGTGGGCGAAGTGAGCCGGACGGGAGACGTTTTCCACGACCCGACGGTCGGTGACGCCCGCCGGTGCCGCCGGAGTTTCACCGGTCGGCGGGCCAGCGTTTCGGTCGGACTGGCCTCACGGCCGCCCGACCCACGTCGTTCCCGAAGCCCCCTCGCGGGTACTCCGGTACTCGACCTTCGTGGCCGTCCACCCGGGCGGACGGCGCGGCGGTGTGCCGGGGTCGCTGTGGTTCTCCTTCGGAGCGTTCACCTCGTGTCCGTGTTACCGGAGATTCGGTTTTTGCCCCCAATCCGTCCCGTCACACGCGAACGCGCTCTTGGACGGATCGTCCGTGTGCTCTCGCCCACGGGATCCAGTACGATGTGTGGATGGATAATAAAAGTTACCAATCGCAAGACGGCGACCGGCCGGTCGCTGTTCGCTCGCTCGGGCCGTCGCTTGGTGGCGATCGTGCGACCGCTCGTGACGCCGTACCGGACCGAACCCCCCACCACTTCCTGTCGAGATAGCTATACACACACCCGACCAGTCTCCGGTCCAGTCCACGACCTCACAGTCGCTTCGACATGTACGGACCGTCGCGGTGGTAGCCCAGCTTCTGCTCGTAGTACTGTCGGACACCGACTCCGCTCAGGACCGCGAGCTTCGAGTATCCAGCCGACCGAGCCCGTTCCTCCGCCTGCTCGACGAGTCGTCGGCCGTACCCCTGGTGCTGCCACTCGGCGTCCTCCCCCAGCGGCGCCTCGCTGCCGTACACGTGCAGTTCCCGGACCACCGCGGCGTCGTCCAGTTCGGGGCGGACCGGGTCGTTCGGGAACCGCAGCCGACAGAATCCGACGAGCAGGTCGCGGTCGCGGTCGGCGAAACTGAGGAAGTGTTCACGGCCGCCGGCCACGTCGTACTCCTCGACGCCGAACGACACCGTCTCGGGGTCCTCGTCGTTCATGCCGACCTCCCGACACCGGATGCACCCGCACGCCTCACCCCGGTCTTCGAGTCGCTCCCACGCTAACTGACGGAGATTCGACTTCTGGACGCCCGCCTCGATGAGGTCCGCCGGAATGTCGCGCTGGACGCGCTGGACGCGCGTGTACTCCGGCACGTGCGTCAGGAGGTCGGCCACCAGGTCCGCCGCCTCCTCGCTCGACAGCGGCTCGTACTCGTCGCGGTGCCACCAGTCGTACGTCGCCGTCCCCTCGACGACGAGCGTCGGGTATATCTTCAGGAAGTCCGGCCGGAACTCCGGCCGCTCGAACAGGCGACGGAAGTCCTCGCGAGCCATCGCCTTCGACATGCCAGGCTGGCCCGGCATCATGTGAAAGCCCACCTTGAACCCAGAGTCGCGGAGCCGACGGTTGGCGTCGATGGACGCCTGGACCCCGTGCCCGCGGTGCATCTCGCGGTTCACCCGCTCGAAGGTTGTCTGGACGCCAACCTCCACCTTGGTCGCGCCCAGCCGGAGCATCCGGTCTATCTGCTCCGGGTCGCACCAGTCGGGCTTGGTCTCGAACGTCGTCGCGACGTTGCGGACGTCCGCCGTCTCGTTCTCCGCGAGGACGTCCTCGACGTAGCGGAACTCCCTGTCTTCGGGCGGCGGCGCGAAGCTCTCGGTCTCCGACGGCCGCGGGTCGGCGTCCACGTCGTAGTCGTTCATCGCCTCGACTGCCCGGCGGACGAACCACTCCTGGTAGTCGTGACTCCGGGCCGTCATCGTGCCGCCCATGAGGATCAGTTCCGCCTTCTCGACGGGGTGACCGATGGCCCGCAGTTGCTCGAGTCGGAGCCGCACCTGCCCGTAGGGATCGTAGTCGTTCTGGACCCCACGGGCCGCCGCCGGCTCGTGACCCGTGTAGCTCTGGGCCGAGGAGAACTCCGAGTCCGGCCCGCCGGGACAGTAGAGACACTTCCCGTGCGGACAGCGGTGTGGCGACGTCATTATCGCCACTGGGGAGACGCCCGATGCGGTCCGCACCGGCTTGCGTCGCACCACTCGCTTCACCGCCTCGCGACGGCCCTCCGGCGCGAACCGCAGCAGCGTCGAGTTCTTCGGCACCTTCGGCGCGGCGTGGCGACCACAGACGGCCGTCTTCCGCGACTCCAGGTTGTCGCGGTCGATGTCGCCCGCGAGGATACCCGCGACGATCTCCCTGCAGACCCGCCGGAACGCCTCACGGCCCTCCGGGTCGAGGTCCAGGTCGAGGTCGGGCGCTCGGAGGTCGGCGTCGGTGTCGCCTCCGCTGTCGGTGCTCATCGTCACTCGCTCGGGGCGGCCGGAGAATAAGCGTGGCGTCTCGCCGGTCTCGGGGGTGCTTCGCCGCGATTGCTTCCGTGGCCCCCACGGTCGCCTCCACGACCAGCAGTCTCTCGCTCACCCGGCCGAACGGTGCCTCTTGCATGTCGCCGTCGATGTGGGCCTGGCGTCCCGCCTCGTCGGACGCGGCGTCGAAGGCGCCGAAGCGAGTGTCGTCGAACCGGGCCGCGAACCACGCCGTCGTCCCGGGTTCGGCTTCGGCATCCTCTGGCGATCCTTCGAGGAACTGTGCGGCGTCTCCGTCCTCGCCCGACTGGGCCCCGAACCGCGCGAGAATCGCACCCTCGGGTTCTGTCGTGCACGCGTTTCGGGGGCGACCGAAGCACGACCCGCCGCCCCGGGCGAGGACTGCCGCTCTCGTCAGTCGTCGGCCGTCTCGGCGGCACTCAGATGCTCGACGACGGCCGCCTCGACAGCATCCAGGGCGGCCTCGCGCTCCCCGACGAGGTACTCGACGTGACCGTCGCGGCCGCCGACGGCGGCGATGCCGGCGGTCGGCGCGTGCTCGTCGGCCGCGTCGGCCACGGCCCGGAGGTCGACCGCCTCGTCGGAGCGCAGGCGGAGGGTGTCATCGCCGTAACCGATCGTCACGTTGCCGGCCTGATTCGACCGGTGAATCTCGTCGAGGAGGAGGTCCGTCGGCGGGAAGTCGTAGCGGTGCGTGAACGCCTCCGTGTCGAGGACCGCGAACTCGACGCCATCGACGGTGTCGATGCGGAGGTTGCGCTCGGCCGCGGCGAGTTCCTCGTCGAGCTGGTCGCGGAACTGGTCACTCAGGTGGCCCGCGAAGCGACTGCCGCGGTCGGCGTCGAACAGCAGGTCGGTGAATATCTCGCGCTTGTCCTCGTAGGACTGGAAGTAGGCGGCGTAGGCAACCGCCTCGCGGAGTTCCTGCAGCGTCTCGGCGTCGTAGCCCGCCGCCGTGGCGGCGTTCGCGTACGACTCGGGCACCTCGCCCCAGTGCGGCAGCGCCGGGAGGTGGGCGACGTCGTCGCCGACGTCCGGTTCGATACCTACTGCGACCGTCGTGGCCAGCGCAGCGGTCGCGAGGTCCGTCTCGTCGTCGGGCGCGACTGCGGTCGTGACCGTCTCGCTCACGGCGTCGTCGAGCGGTTCGCCCGCGACGACGGCGTGGTCCACGTCGTACACGTCGAGGAGACCGTACCCCACCGTGGACTCCTCGGTCGCCCCCGCGTCAACGAGGACCACCAGCGGGAGCGACTCGCCGTGGCGCTCCCGTCCCTGGAGCATGTCGGTCACGTCGTTCGTCGCGGAGTCCATGTCGTACACGCGGTCCTCGAGCGGGCGTCGCTCGAACAGGTGGTAAACGGCGTCGGCCGCCGGATGCTCGTCGCGGACGAGTGGCAGCGTCGCCCGCTCCAGCGCGACGCCCGCCACGTAGCCGTCCACCGTCGGCGAGTGCCGGACGACCACCGGGCGCCCGGCCATGACCGCCGTCCGGATGGCGGTCGCGACCGTCCGTGCCTGCGGGAGGAGTGCGTCGAGAGTGGCGTCCTCGACGGGCGGTTCGACCTCGGGCGCGCGGGCGGCGTCCTTGATGGCCTCGCGCAGACGCTCGCGGACGGCCCCTGCCTCGTCGCCGGCGAGTTCGGTCAGTGACGCCGTCTCCACCTGCAGTTCTCCGTGGCGGCGCTCCACCTCGCCGACGAGAGCGACTGCGTCGTCGCTCTCCACCTCGGGGTAGGCCCGGACGCCGGCGGCCTCGAAGGCCGCACACTCGACGGTGCCGGTCTCGTCACGTACCTCGAAGATCGTCGGCCCGGAGGTCTGTCGGGCCTCCACGACGACGCCTTCCAGGCGAACCACGTCGCCGACACGGTCCGACAGTTCCTCGACCGGGGTTCGCTCGTCGGGGTCCGGGTCGGACTCGACGACTGCCGCGGCGCCGCCGTCGGCTGACTCCCCGGACTCGTGGGTGTCGTGGCCGCCCGTGCCGGGCCCGCCGTCTGCGCTCGACGACCCCGCCTCGTCACCCTGGTCGCTGCCGGTGTCGGCCGTCGGCTCGTCGTGGTCGTCCTCGCTCTCGTCGGCGTCGTCGTCACCGCTCGTCGGGCGGGGGACAGACCGCACCTCCGGAGTCTGGTCGCTGCCCGACGCTCCGGCGTCGGGGTCGTCACCGTCACCGTCCTCGTCGTCGTCCGCGTTCGGGTCGTGGACGCGGTGACCGCGGAACTCGTCGGGTGACTGCCGGATCGACCAGCCGAGGTCCACGTCGCCGTTGTCGCGGATGCCCTTCACCTGGACGAACACCTCGTCGCCGGCCTCCCAGTCCAGCGACTCCAGTCGCGTGTCGATCTCGGACTGGTGGAGCAGTCCCGTCACGTGGTCGCCGATGTCCACGAACACGCCGAAGTCCGCGAAGCCGTCCACCGTTCCCCTGTAGTACCGACCTGCCTCGAGTTCCTGGGGCTGTGTCCCCTCGAACTCGAACCAGACGTCTTCCTCGTGCGTATTCCAATCCATATACGCAGATTCGGACCCTCGCCTAAACGAGTGTCGATGGCATCCTCCGCGTCGTGAACGGCGCGGTTTCCCGAGCGTTGGGAGATTCTCGTTTGCGGTGCACCTGTTCTTGTGGGGCGACTCGCCCCGTGGATTTGTCGAACAGGCGCACCGCTGGCTGTGCCATCCAGCCGTTATCCCTATCTCCCCCATCACAGGCGAGATTCGGGAGTACCTTCTGTCGGATGTTCTCGGCTCTGGTCACGTCGTCTCGGAGCTGACGCGATTCACGCCCGGCCCGAAGGCCGGGATTCTCTCGATGTCTGAAGATAGCCGGGAACGAGACGGCGGACAGTCCTCGCCATCCCACCGGATCTCGCGCTCTCCCGCTCCCCGTCCGGAGCCGCGACCGGGGAGGTTAACCCGCCGGCACCCGTCGGCGAGGACATGGACGACGTCAGGATCATCGGCGGGCCGACGGACTACGGCTCCGACCGACGCGGCGTGGACATGGGCCCGTCGGCGATTCGCTACGCGGGGCTCTCGGATGCAGTGGCGTCAACCGGTCGCTCCTGCGAGGATAGCGGGGACCTCCTCGTCCCGCGGGCCGAACAGCGCGACCCCGAAGGGAACGAACTGAACGGCGACGCGAAGTACCTCCGCGAGACGGAGGAGGTCTGTACGCGCCTCGCCGACGAGGTGGCGGGTGCCCTGTCGGAGGGACTGTTGCCTCTCGTCCTCGGCGGCGACCACTCGGTCGCCATCGGGTCACTCTCCGGCAGCGGCGCGGCCGCGGAGGTCGGGACAGTCTGGTTCGACGCTCACGGCGACTTCAACACGCCGGCGACCTCGCCGAGCGGCAACGTCCACGGGATGCCGCTGGCGGCCGCTCTCGGCAAGGGGGCTTTCGCGGACACTGGCTGGGCCACCGCCGACGGTCTCCACGAGGAGAACGTCGTCATCGTCGGCCTGCGGAGTCTCGACGACGCGGAGCGAGAACTCATCCGCGAGAGCGACGTGACCGTCTTCACCATGTCCGACATCGACGAACGTGGCATCTCCGACGTCGCCCGCGACGCCGTCGAGGTCGCCGCCGACGGCGTTGACGGCGTCCACGTCTCGCTCGACCTGGACTGGCTGGACCCCAACGTCGCCCCCGGCGTCGGGACGCCCGTCCGCGGCGGCGTCACGTACCGCGAGGCACACGCCGCCATGGAGACGGTCGCCGAGTTCGACGACCGGTTCGACGTCCTCCGCTCGCTGGAACTCGTCGAGGTCAACCCGGTGCTCGACGAACACAACGAGACGGCGACGCTCGCGACCGAACTCGCCGGCAGCGCCCTCGGCAAGCGCGTCCTCTGAATCGCGCGACGGCCGCCCGACGGCCAGCACAACCCTTTCGGTCGCCCGGCGCGAGGAACCACCGATGGCAGACGGCCCGGACGACGACTCCGACCCCGACCGGGACGGCGAGGAGTCGGTCCTCGACCAGTTCAGCATCGGCGACACCGTCGGTGAACCCGCCGACGCATCGAACGGCCACCACGAGACCGACGCGGACCGGGACGACGACCGCATCCTCACCCCCTCGGAGCGGGCGGCCCGTGCGGCCGACGACGGCACGACGGCGGCCGCCGACGCTGGCCGGGACGACGTGGTCCGGGCGTCCGACTTCGACGGCGACGGCCCGGTCTTCGAGGAGGTAGTCCGGTTCCGCCAGCGCTGGCTCTGGGTCAGCGTCATCGGCGTCTCGCTGTTCTCGGTCGTAACGTGGCTCGCGAACCCGACCGGGACTCTCCTCACGGCGATTCTCCTCGGCGTCCCCGTCGTCGGCACGGTCGGCACCTACGTTGCCCGTCTCGAGACGGCCGTCCACGCCGACGGTCTCCACCTCCGACTGTTCCCACTGCACCGGACCGAGCGAGTGGTGCGGTTCGGCGACGTCACCGGTATCGAGCGGTCGCAGGTGGGGGTCTTCGGCGACTTCGGCGGCATCGGCATCCGCCGCGTCGGCGGCACCTGGGCCTACGTCGTCGAGAGCGGTGACGCCGTCACCCTGGAACGCGCAGAGCAGACGGACGTCCTCGTGACCACTCGCCGGGCCGAGGACTTGGAACGAGCGCTGCAGGTGGGACTCAGTCGCGCACGCGGTGTCGAGGGCGGTCTCGACGATCGCTGGCGAGCCGTCGCGAACCTCGACGACTCTCGCGTCATCGACTCCTGACCGCTCTCGCACTGCAGGAACCGGGCGCTGCCGGCGGACCTACGACGCCTCGTCGCTCGCCTCGTCCGTGTCTTCCGCGGCCGCGAGTGCGTCGGCCGGCAGGACGTCCACGGCGGCGACGGCGTCGTCCGCCTCCACCTGCATCACCCGCACGCCCTTCGTGTTCCGGCTGACGGTCGATATCTCGGACGCCCGCGTCCGCACTATCTGGCCCGCCTCGGTCATGACGAGGAGGTGGTCGTCCTCGGAGACTGGCTTGACCGCGGCCACCGGACCGTTCCGTTCGTCGGTCACGATGTCCACCAGTCCCATCCCGTACCGCGACTGCGCCCGGTAGGCGGACAGGGGCGTCCGCTTGCCGTAGCCGTTCTGTGTCACCGTCAACAGCGCGCGGTCGTCGTCGGCGTCGGTCGCGACCATTCCCGCAACGGCGTCGCCCTCGCGGAGGTCGACACCGCGGACGCCCCGTGCCGACCGGCCCATCGACCGAACCTCCGCCTCGTCGAAGCGGATGGTCATCCCGTCGCGGGTGGCGACCACGAGGTCGCGTGTCCCGTCGGTGATGGTCACGTCCACGAGTTCGTCGTCCTCGTCCAGGTCGGTCGCGATGATGCCCGTCGAGAGGATGTTCTCGAACTGCGAGCAGAGGGTGCGCTTGACGTAGCCGTTCTGTGTCACCGTCACCACGCACTCCTCGGGGTCGAGTTCGTCACACGGGACGACGGCAGCGAGCTGTTCCCCGTCGTCCAGGTCGAGGACGTTCACCGCGGGCCGGCCGCGGGACCGCCGGGACTCCGGTGCCGGCAGGTCGTAGGCCTTCAGCCGGTACACCCGCCCGTGGTCGGTGAAACAGAGGAGCGTGTCGTGGGAGTTCGCGCGGAACGCGCGAGCCACGTGGTCGCCCTCCTTCGGTCGGATGCCGATGATACCCTTCCCACCGCGGTGCTGGGTGTCGAACCACTCGACGGGCATCCGCTTGATGTAGTCGTCCT
>CAZEIO010000039.1:6865-13288 GCA_964512525.1 uncultured Halobacteriales archaeon | reverse complement strand
GCGATCCGGGGAAGCGTCTACGGCTCGCTCGGCTCCCGTCTCTCGAGTGCGCTCCACCAGGGACTGATCGACCCGGTCTTCGAGCCGGACGACCGCCTCGTGAGTGCGGTCGTCGCCGCCCTGCTCAACGGCCTCACCGCGAGCCTCGCTGCCGCGGTTCTCACGTACGGTATCCTCTCTGCCCTCGGGCGAGCGGTCGCGCCGCTGTGGGTGCTCGTCGTCGTCGCGGTGACCGGCGGCGCTCTCTCCGGCGTCGCCCTGGTCGGCGTCGTGGTGACGGTGGCGTTCGTCGGCTATCGACGCGGCGTGAACCCCGACGACTACGTCGGGCCCGCGGTGACGACTGCCGGCGATGTCTTCGGGATGGCCTCGCTGTTCGTCGCCACCAGGGGCGCACTCTGGCTCCTCTGAGACCCGTCTCGCGCCCGACCCGGTACCGTCACCCAGACGCGGACTGGGCAGAAACCCGAGGCGAGCAGTGTGGAGCCACGAACCGCCTCTCGGGCGGCGATCGCACGGGAGACGGAAGCGACGGCCAGCGACCCGGGAGTCACGGGCGATTCGATATAGCGGCATGTCGTTTACCGGTTCGCGAGAACCGTAGCGGGCTTACGGGCGGCCCGCGCACGGGGAGTATGGTGCGGAACGTGGCGGGCCTGCTCTCGGAACTCGAGACGGAGGACTTCTACCTGCTGTCGGGCGTCGAGCAGGGGATGCGCTTCTCGGAGTGGGTGGCCCGCGAGAAGCTCCCCGACTTCTCCGACCTCGCGAGCGAGGACGCCGACTACCGCCTGGAGCGCTGTCTCGAACGCGGCCTGATAGAGAAGCGCACCATCCAGTACGAAGGGTACCGCCTCACCTTCGAGGGGTACGACGCGCTGGCACTGCACACCTTCGCCGAGCGCGAGACGATCGACGCCGTCGGCGGGCCACTGGGAGTGGGCAAGGAAAGCGACGTGTACGAGGTGCGCTCGTTCCAGCCGATGGCGCTGAAGTACCACCGCGAGGGCGTCACCCAGTTCCGGGCCGTGGACCGCGAGCGAGAGTACACCGCCGACCGCGAGCACGTCTCCGACCAATACCGCGCACGGGTAGCCGCCGAGCGAGAACACGACACGCTCCGGGAACTGTACCCCGACGTCTCGGTACCCCGTCCGGTGGACCAGAACCGCCACGCCGTCGTGATGGAGATGATGGACGGCGTCGAACTCTCGCGGGCCGCCCTCGAGGACGACCAGGTACTCGTCATCCTCGACGAGATACTCGGCGAACTGCGGACCACCCACGACCACGGCCGGGTCCACGCGGACATGAGCGAGTACAACGTCTTCGTGGACGAGGACGGCGTCACCCTGTTCGACTGGCCGCAGTCGGTGGCGACCGACCACCCGAACGCCGACGAACTCCTCCGCCGGGACGTGGACAACCTGCTCAGCCACTTCGAGCAGAAGTATCCCGGCGTCGTCCGGGAGATGGACGTGGACCGGGACCGCGTGGTCGCGGCGATAGCGGACGGCTCGTTCGCCTCGGTCGAGCGGCTGTAAACCACAGAGCGCTATATCGAACTCGTTTCGCCGTTTCGCGGAGCGGTCGGGTGCCACACCGCAAGGTTCTCGACGGTTGGCGGCGAACGGCGAGGGATGCTCGAACTCTACCAGTCAGAGGGCTGTCCCCACTGCGCGAAGGTCCGCGAGAAACTGTCCGAACTCGGCGTCTCGTACGTGACGCACAATCCCCGCCTACCGGGCGGGGCCGGCGGCGACGTGACCAACGAGGTCACGCACGACGAACTCACGGCCGGTGGCGAGGACCAGATACCGTACATCGTTGACAGCGACCGCGGCGTCCGGCTCTACGAGAGCGACGACATCGTGGACTACCTCGAGGAGCACTACGCGTAGTCGGCACGGACGTCCCGACGCCAACCGGCGTCCTCGTCGTTCGCAGACTGGACCGCCACTGGCGCGTCGAAGAGCGAGCGCCGCCGGAACTCTCCTCGCCGGTTCGGTGGTCGCCGGTCGATGTCGCGCGCGACCGTCGGCCCGTCGGCGAACCACGCCGCGGCCACGGTCGCGTCGAGGTGTGCGATCCCGGACGAGAGCCGTGACCGGCCCGGCGGTGAGACGGCGTCAATCCGGCGGTCTCTCCCGAGGCGTCGCCCGCCCGGCGCGGAGTGATTCGCTACAGCGACATGCGGTGTACAGCGTCAGACGCACCGGGTGAAGAGCGATAGATCGACAGACGACGTCGCGTCTCGCGAAAAGAGAGCGCGGTCACTCGGTCTTCGTCTCGTCTATCTCGAGTTCGCCGCGGTAGATGTCGGCACCGTCCTGTGCGACCTTCTCCGCGAGGACGGCACACTTCACGCGCATCGGGGAGATGTCCACCCCGAGCATGTCGATCACGTCGTCGCGGTCCATCTCGGCCAGTTCGTCGAGAGAGGTACCCGGCAGGCGTTCGGAGAGCATCGAGGCGGCGGCCTGGCTGATCGCACAGCCGTCGCCGCGGAAGGCCACCCGCTCGATCGTCTCGTCGTCGTCCGCGAGGACGACGTCCATCGTTATCTCGTCGCCACACATCGGGTTCTCCCCGACGTGGCTGAAGGTGGGCTCCTCGATCTCTCCGTAGTTGCGGGGACTCCGGTAGTGATCGAGGATCTGCTGCCGGTACATGTCCGATCCTCCGACCATCGTTGCCTGACGTAGCGTCGAAAGCGGCAAAAGGGTTCCGGGGCGTCGGCACGACGCGGTTTTGCCGTCGGGTCACACCGGCTCGACGTGCATCCGGTACGGGGGAGTCACCGCGTCTCACGGGCGACGGCGGTCAGCCGACGATGACCGACGCCGACCGCCGCCTCACGCGAGCGACGGCCGAGCGCGTCGCCCGAACGGTGGACCGACACCTCGCCGCCGCCCACGAGGTGGACGCCGTCTCCGCATTCAGACACCTCGAACCGGCAGAACGGGGACTGGCGAGAGTTGCCGTCCGGGAGTCTAAACAGCGTCACGGTCGCGGACTCGGCGGACGACTGGCGGGCGGCGATGCGGTCGTTCGTCGACGCCGAACTCGCGGCGCTTCACGAGAGTCAGTTCGCGGCGCGTGCGCCGGCAGTCGAGGCGGCACTCGAAGAGTATCGCCGCCCTCGACGGACCGTTCGAGGCCGTGCTCTGTCGCGTGGACGGACTCCTCGAGAACGTCCTCGACCCCGACACCGGCGAGGTGTTCGGCCTGCTGGATCGGGGGATCGCCCTCGCGGCCACGCCGGCCTACGACCTGGTCCACGTTGGCGCTAGCCTCGGCGGCGGACCCTGGACGGCCGCCGACCCGGTCGGCTGGGCCGACGGCGCCCGGCAGGCGCTGGTCGCGGGCTACGCGACGCGAGCGCCGGACCGGGCCGAGCGGTACCGGCAGAACCGCGACTGTTACGAACTCCTGCAGTGGGCGCGCGTCGGCGCGCACCTCGACGAGTGGCTGGCGCTCCGGGAGGACGACCGGGAGGCGGTCGCCGCCACGGAGCGGGCGTGGCGCGAGCGAACCGCAGAACTGCTGGCCGAGGAGTGAGCGCGGGTCGGAGCCGCGAGGAATCGGGTGGGGTGACGTAGCAGTACCGCTGCGGTTGCGGAAGGGTTGCAGGCCGGGGGCGTGGCGGTTGCGGTCGCGGAGGCGGTAGCGGAAGGCGGTTGCGGCAGCATCCGCGCGCCGGCGGGGCGCGGTTCACCGACTGCGAGGCTCTGTATCGCAGTCGGCCTTTTTCGTGAACGGGGTTGCGGCGAGCAGTCGGCTTCGCCGACCCGAGCCGCAAAACGGTTCAGGCGAAAAGCTGCCGAGCCTCGTCGACGGCCTCGACGAGGGCATCGACCTCTTCGCGGGTGTTGTAGAGGTAGAAGGAGGCCCGCAGCGAGGCGGCGGCGCCGAGTTTGTCGTGCAGCGGCTGGGTGCAGTGGTCGCCGGCGCGGGTCGCGACGCCGAACTCGTTGAGGATTTCGGAGAGGTCGTGGGCGTGGACGCCGTTGACGTTGAAGGCGACGAGACCGGCACGCTCGTCGGCGGACGGCCCGTAGATTTCGACGTCGCCCTGTTCGGAGAGGCGGTCGTGGGCGTACGCCGCGAGTCGTTCCTCGTGCCGGCGAATCCGGTCGAGACCGACATCCTCGAGGTAGTCGATTGCGCTCTCGAGGGCGATACCCTGTGCGATGACGGGGGTGCCGGCCTCGAACTTCCAGGGGAGTTCGTTCCACGTCGAGTCCTCGAAGGTGACCTTGCGAATCATCTCGCCGCCGTAGAGGTACGGCTGCATCTCGTCGAGGACCGACTCGCGGCCGTAGAGGACGCCGATACCCGTCGGTCCGAGCATCTTGTGCCCGGAGAAGGCGTAGAAGTCGGCGCCGAGGTCGTTCACGTCCACGGGTCGGTTCGGGACGGCCTGAGCGCCGTCGATGAAGGCGAGTGCGCCGTGGTCGTGGGCGAGGTCCACCAGTTCCCGGGCCGGGTTGACGGTGCCGAGCGCGTTCGAGATGTGGACGGCCGACAGCATCGCGACGTCGTCGTCCACGATCTCGCGGGCGTGGTCCATGTCGAGGTGGCCGTCTTCAGTCACCCGGATGTACCGGACCTCCGCGCCGCGCTTCTTGGCTATCTGCTGCCACGTCACCAGCGAGGCGTGGTGCTCCATCTCGGTGAGGACGACCGCGTCGTCCGCGCCGAGTTCGTTCAGCCCCCAGGCGTATGCGACGAGGTTCATCGCCTCGGTGGTGTTCTTGGTGAACACGATTTCCTCGCGACCGTCGGCACCGACGAACTCCGCCACGCGGTCGTGGGCCTCCTCGTAGGCGATGGAGGCCTCCTGGCTCAGCTGGTGGAGTCCGCGGTGGACGTTCGAGTTGTAGCGCCGGTAGTAGTCGGCGATAGTCTCGACGACCGGTTCGGGCGTGTGACTCGTCGCGGCGTTGTCGAGGTACACGAGGTCGTGCCCGTTGACCTCGCGGTCGAGGACGGGGAAGTCCTCCCGGATGGCCGCGACGTCGAGCGGTTCTGCGTCCTGAATACCCATTACCTGCATCTGGGGCTGGAACCGCAATAGCCCTTCGGTCGGTCGGGGGCGTGACCCGCCGAGCGTGCCGCGAGCGGGAGATTCGGCGTCGAGCCCGCCCTACAGTTGCATGTACTGTGCGTGGGGAGTGCCGTCGAGGTCGAGGACGTTCGCGGGATCGACGAGACCCACCTCGACCGCCAGCGAGACGGCGCGAGTGCCGACGAGGTTGGCCACGTCTGCCCGGCCGAGGGCGTCGGCCGTCGCCGCACTGTCGCGCGGTTCGCCGCCGTAGAACGTCTCGGTCACCTCGATGGACACCTCGCCGTCGGGCGTCGAGAGCGACGCCCCGAGCAGCGTCTCGTCGCAGACGGAGACGAGCAGTCCCTCCGGCGTCGGGCGCTCGGTCACCAGCAGGACCGGTGACTCGTCGGTGTCGGGACCGGAGTCGGCGTCTGTCGGCCCGTCTGCTGCCTGATCACTCGCCGCGTCCAGACTGGAACTACCGTTCGAGTTCGCGTCCGCGTCCGCGTCGCGGTCGGCGGGCGTCGTCGCGTCCGTCTCGGGGTCGGTCATCGCGGTCGGCTACCGCGGGCCGGGGCCGACGTCTGGTCCCGGACCCGGGTCGGGACCGTCGCGGTCGCCCCGTCCGCCGCCGTGTTCGTCCACGAGTTCCTGTTCGGCTTGTTCGCGCATCTCTTGAGCGCGGTCGGCGACCTCCTCGGCGCGGTCGTACTCGCCTGCCTCCTCCAGTGCGCGGGCCTTCTCCTCGAGGACGGCGGCCGACCGCATCCCCAGTCGAATGGCGTTGTCGAACGCTTCGACGGCGTCCTCGGCGAGGCCCCGTTCCAGCAGGAAGAAGCCGCGGTTGTACCAGCCCTCGGCGAAGCGTGTATCCACCTCGACCGCCCGTTCTGCGTGTTCGAGGGCCTGTTCCGAGCGGCCGGACTCCCACAGCGCGTAGGCGAGGTTGGTGTGGGCGGTGGCCGCGTGTTCCGAGTCCTCGTTCAGGTCGAGTGCCTCGCGGTAGGCGCCGATGGCGGCGTCGTACTCCTCGAGTTCGGCGTGTGCAGCTCCCTTGTTCACCCACGCCTCCTGTTCGATGCGCTCGTCGTCGGCGTACTGGGCGGCCCGTTCGAGCGCCTCCGTCGCCTGTTCGTAGCGGTTGATCCGGGTGTAGGAGACGCCCACCTCCAGCAGTTGCTCGGCGTCCACCTGGTCGGCGGGAATCTGGCGATCGTCGAGGAGGTCACCGAGGACGCGGGAGTCCACGGGGTCAACGGCGTCGGGGTCCACGTCCAGTTCCGGCGGGTCCAGGTCGAACCCCTCGTAGGGGTCGTCGAAGCCCTGCCCGCTGGAGAAGTCGTGATCCGCTGGATCGGTCATAATTCCGG
>CAZEIO010000039.1:0-6855 GCA_964512525.1 uncultured Halobacteriales archaeon | reverse complement strand
TCGTAGGGGTCGTCGAAGCCCTGCCTCTCCGAGAACTCGTAGTCGTCGCGGTCCTCGTCCATGCTCCGACTCGGCGGCGCTCGGGGTTAAGTACTGCGGGGTCGGTCAGTCGGCGGCGGCCACCTGGTCCGCGCGCTGTTCGAACAGCCGCGACTGGCAGTCGTCGCAGGTGACGGCGACGACGTCGTACGACCGACAGCAGGACTCGACGGTGTGCTGACCCAGCTGGATGGGACCGTCACAGAGCGGGCACGACTCGGCGAAGATGCGCAGGCCACGCAGGAGTCGCGAACGGTCGGCCGGGTCGAGTGCCGTCCAGTCGGGGTAGCGGTCCGCGAGCACCGCCGCCGCGCCGACGTCGGCGACGAGTGCGGCGTCGGACTCCCACTTGCCGAGTTCGCTGGTGCCCGCCGTCAGCAACACGCCCGTCCCGTGACGGTTCAGGGTCGCCTCGTCGCCGAGCGTCTCGTCGAGGTCGAGGACCCGGACGATGTCGTCGGTGTCCACGCCCTCGCCCTCGACGGCGTCCATCGCCGCCCGCCACGCGTCGCGAAAGTCCGCGGACAGACAGAGGTCGTCCACGTCGGCGCAGGGCTCGACGGCCCCGACGTCCCGGAGGACCGCCTCGGGGTCGATTTCCGAGTCGTGGGCGGCGTCGGCGTCGGCGTCGGCCGGCAGCTTGTCGAACTTCGCCAGTAGCCAGTCGGGGAAGTACCGCTTCGTTAGCGTCGGCGTGTACGGGACGAGGTAGCCCCGCAGGTAGATGCTGGCCGCCGAGAGGGCGAGTGCGACGAGACCGACACCCGCCGCGACCCCGGACCCCACGCCGGCGGCGACGAGACCACCGGCGAGCGCGACGCTCCCGACGACCGCGATGACCGAGTTGGCGATCGTACACGGCGTACAGCGGTTCTCCCCGGTGTACTCCGGCTGTCTGAGTGACTCGACGAGCGAGGCGGTCATGAGCCGAGTCTCGCGCTCGATACCCTTAGTTCTCACCGACGGCCCGGCGAGACGGGGGCGGCCGGCGACTTTTGAGGCTCGACGCCACAGCGGGGACATGGAGCGTTCGCGAGGGTCGTCGGGTCGGGAGAATGGCGGCGACGGCGACGGCGACGGTGGCGGAGAGCGACCGGGTGCCCTCCGCCGGACGCTCGCGGGGATGGGCCTGTTCGCACTCGTCGTCGTCTCCGTCTTCGTGGTCCGTCGGTTCGACCTCCTCGACGGCGGGCCGACCGGCCCGCAGTTCGTCGTCGTCCTCCTCCTAGCCGTGGCGGTCGTCGTCGGGCGGTCCATCTACCGCGGCGACCACCGCCGCGAGCGGAAGTACCCGCTCGGGACCGGTCTCTCGCGGGACGCGCCGGACCCGAGTGACTACGAGGACGGCGACGCCGGCGACGACGAGGTACTGGACCCAGTCGGCGACGACACCGACCGGTGACGGGAGCGAGAGGAGAGGACCAGAGACGGCGGCGTCAGTCGGCCGCCCGCGTCGGGATGGCGTCGGTGAAGTTCGCGAAGAGTGTCTTCGCGCGACTCGCCCGCCGGTAGTTCGCCGCGGTGATGTCAGCGACGACGCGGTCGATGCGCTCTTGGGGCATGTCCTTGCCGCGGGTGACCGCCTCGGCGGTCTCGCGGTCGTACTCGGGGTGGAACTGGACGCCGACGGCCGACCCGTGGCGGAAGGCCTGCAGGCCGTAGTCGTTCGCCGCGAGACGGGTGGCGTCCGGCGGCAGTTCGACGACGGCGTCGCCGTGGGTCGTGAAGACGAGGAGGGGTGACTCGACGCCGTCGAAGATAGGGTCGGCACGACCGGCGTCGGTCAGCGACACCTCGCGGTAGCCGATCTCGCGGTCTTCCATCGCCGCGACGGTGCCGCCGAGGGCGTCGGCCAGCAACTGGTGGCCCCAGCAGACCCCGAGGACGGGAAGGTCGCGGTCCACGGCCCGCCGGACGGCCTCGCGGGCGGCGTCGATCCACGGATCGTCCCAGTACACCGAGGCCCGCGAACCGGTGACGACGACGGCGTCGTGGTCGTACGTCTCCGGCAGGTGACCCTCGGTGACGTCGAACTCCTCGACGCTGCCGTCGAGTTCTCGCCGGAAGTTCCGGCGGGTGTTCGCGTCGTCGAAGGAGGCGTTCAGGAGCGCGATGCGCGGGCGGTCCATGTGCGGACGATGGGCGTGGGGAACTTCGGTGTTGGGACGCCGGCGAGGTCGTGACCGCGCCGCGACGGGGAATTCCCGCGACGTGGACCGGAATCCCAAACACGAAATCCGAGGGGATCACAGGTGAGGTATGGTTTACGCGGACCTGCACGTCCACACCGTCTGCTCGGACGGGCAGTTGACCTACGAGCGACTGCCCGAGGCCGCGCGGGCGGCGGGCGTCTCGGTCGTCGCCGTCACCGACCACGACCGGGTCCACCCCGCGTTCGAGGCGGCGGTCGAGCGTCACGAGGGCGGGCCCGGAGAGGAGCCGGTAACGGTCGTCCGCGGCGTCGAGTTGCGGGTCGAGTCGCCGGCCGGTCGGGTGGACCTCCTCGGCTACGGCGTCGAGCCGACCGCCGACATCACCGCCGTGGAGGAGCGCGTCCAGGCGAACCGCCGCGAGCGCGGTCGCGCCATCGTCGAGTGCGTCGAGGACCGCCTCGGGATCGAGCTGGACGTCGAGATACGGGCCGGACTGGGCCGGCCACACGTCGCCCGGGCAATCGACGAGCATCCCGACTCGGGGCACGACTACGGCGAGGCGTTCGAGCGACTCATCGGCGGCGACGGTCCCTGCTACGTCGCCCGCGAAGTCCCCGACTTCGACGAGGGCCGGCGGGTGTTGCGGGAGTCCTGCGGACTGGTCGGCCTCGCACACCCGCTCCGGTACCGCGACCCGGGGGCGGCGCTCGCGCTGACCCGCGAACTCGACGCCGTCGAGCTGCCGTACCCGTACGACGGCGAGGTGGACCGCCGTCCGGTGGAGTGTGCGGCGGCGGAGCGGAACCTGGTCGTCACCGGCGGGTCCGACGCCCACGGCGACCGCGTCGGCCTCGCGGGACTCTCCCGCGAGGAGTACGCGGCAGTCCGCGAACGCCTGCCCGAACCGGTCTCGGTCCCGGGGTGAGGTGGAGGCCGACTCCGGCGTCCGCCCGCTCGCACGCTCGCGGTCGCCGTGCGACGACGAGTCGTGGTCGCGGCGAACCGCGGGCAGACGGCGGACATGTCGGACGCGAACCGCCGGGTGCGCAGGCTTCTTACCGGGGGGCGGCCAAGCAGAGATATGCAGTGTCATTACTGCGACCGCGAGGCCGCCTTCTCCGCAGAACACCAGGGAATCCGGGTGGGCCTCTGCGAGGACCACTTCCGCGAACGCGTCGAGGCCATCACCGAGGCCGACTCGCTCGCGGAACTCCGAGACCAGGTCGATATCGACCGCGCCGAGTGACGCCGTCCCGTCCGCTCTCTCCTCCCCTCGACGCTCGAACCCCCATCGAAAAGCCGCCGCGTCCCGAAGCGCCCGCATGGTCGTCCACGAGAGCGACGTCAACTGGACCGAAGTGCGGGACTTTCGCCGCAAGAAACTCGCCGCCGCCGACGGCGCGACCGACCTCGGCTGTAGCCTGTACGAACTGCCACCCGGCGAGGGCGCGTGGCCGTACCACTACCACGAGGGCAACGCCGAGGCCCTGTTCGTCCTCGACGGCACCGGCCGACTGCGAACGCCCGACGGCGAGCGGTCGATAGCCGCCGGGCACTTCGCCGCCTTCCCCGCGAGCGCCGACGGCGCACACCGCGTCGTCAACGACGGGGACGACCCCCTGCGGTACCTCGTCGTCTCGACGATGACGACGCCGGACGTCACGGTGTATCCCGACAGCGACACGTTCGGCGTCTTCACCGGGAGTCCACCGGGCGGCGAGGGCGAGCGACCGCTCCACGGCTACTATCCCCGGTCGGCGAGCGTGGACTACTGGCGTGACGTGGCCGACGGCGACCGCACGGATCCGGCCGGGCGAGAGTGACGGAGAGACGAGGCGACGTCACCCCGGGCCGCCGACCGGGACGCGTCGGCTACGCTTATGCCCCTCGCCGGCGGCGGTGCAGACATGCGCAAGGTGGACCCCGGCGAGATGGAATCGCGGATGGGACCGGCGGCCGTGAGCCGACCGCTGTCGGACGCGCTGGGCACGACGGACCTCGCGATCAACTACTTCGAGCTCGCCCCCGGTGACTCGACGGCCTACGGTCTCCACGCCCACGCCGATCAGGAGGAGGTGTTCTACGTCCTCCGCGGCGAGGTAACGTTCGAGACGAGAGACGACCCGGTCCGGGCCGCGGCCGGCGAGGTCGTCCGCGTCGGTCGCGGCGAGTACCAGCGTACGCGCAACGAGACCGACGACCGGGCGGCCGTCCTCGCCCTCGGTGCGCCCCGCGACGGCGGCGAGTCGGAGGTGCTCCGGGACTGCCCGGAGTGTGGCGAGTTCACGGCGCAGGACGTCACCATGAACGACGGCCGCACCGCGATTCTGACGACCTGTCTCGACTGTGGAACCGTCACAGGCGAGTTCGACTGACGGACGCCCGCCGCGCTCACGCCCACGCCGCTCGCAGGTCCGCGAGGCGGTCCCGGAGCGTCGAGACGAGGGCGTCGGCGCGGTCGCGGTTGCCCTCGATGCCACGCTGCGTGGCGAGCGAGTCGAGGTAGGAGACGCCGACGAGCAGTCGGTAGAACGGCTCGTCGGCGAACAGGTCCTCGGGGAGCGGTCGAACCGTGGCGTACGCCTCGCGAAACGCCCGCCACTCCGGGGCGCCGTCCTCGGCCGCCCCCTCGGGGCCGAACGTCGGCAGGGCCAGTCGCCAGCAGTCGTATGCCGCGGCCCCCGCGACGGCGTGCTCGAAGTCCACGACCGCCCGGACCCGGCCGTCGCGGACGCCGACGTGTTCCGGCGTGAACCAGCCGTGGAGGAGCACCGGATCGGGACCGGCGACGCGGTCTGCGTGGTCGGCCACGAACGACCGGACGTCCTCGACCACCGCGGCGTAGTCGGTGCCGGCGACCGACGACCGGAAGGTCGCGAGCAGTCGGTCCACGCCGTCGGCCCACGTCGCCCCCGGCGGGGCGTCCACCCGGAGTCCGGCGGCAGGGTCGGCGGGGTCGCCGTCCACCCGGAGCGGGCCGTGGCGGTCGAACGACAGCGAGTGCAACGTGGCGAGACCGCGACCCGCGGCCCGGCACCACGCCTCGGTCGCCGTCGCGGACGCCGGGTCGGGCACGTCGTCGTCGAACGCCGCGAGGAAGGCCCCGTCGCCGACCCAGAGCACCGCAGGCACCGACAGCGAGGTCTCGCGGGCGACGAGTCGCTGGACGCGGCCCTCGACGCCGGCGTCGCCGCGTGGCCCGGTCGAGCGCTTGAGGACGGCAGGACGACCGTCCACCCTCAGTCGGTGGACCTCGTTCGGCGCCACGGCGTGCAGTCGCTCGCCGCGTTCGACGCGGTCGTAGCGGTCGCGGAGGGCGGCGGGGACGGGGTCGTCAGACATCACTCGGCGGGGACCGTCGCCTCGCGGGCGGCGGCCAGTCGTCGGTCGAACGTCTCGCGGATCCAGTCCAGTAACTCGTCGCTGTCGGCGGGCACGTCCGCCGCCCAGTGTTCGAAGGCGTGGACCATCGAGAGGTGCGTGAGGACGCGGTAGGTCGGCCGTCGTCGCCGGTAGCCGGGCGGCAGGCCGTCGGGACCGGTCGGGGTGCCGAAGGCGTCGGCACCCGCGCGGTAGCCGGCGTAGAGGGCGTCACGAACCCGTTCGCGGGTCGCCCGGTCGAGGTCCGGCCGGCCGTCGAGGACGGCGTCCTCCGTGCGGGCGAGGTCGTAACCGGGGTCGCCGACCATCGCCGACTCGAAGTCGATGACGCCCGGCGGTCGCCCGGCGAGGACGTTGCCCGGGTAGAGGTCCTCGTGGACGAGCGTCACCCGGCCGGGCATCGCACCGTCGTCGGGCGACAGGAGGGCGGCGGACTCGTCCAAGAGTGCCGACGCTCGATCGGGGAGATCGGGGACCCGTTCGGGCACCGGTGGGTCGGTCACGACTCGCTCGCGGAGCGTCTCGGCCCACGGGGCGGCGGCCACGTCGAGAGCCGTCTCGTCGCCGCCGACGACCCGGCCGGGCGTATCGAACGAGAGGGCGTGGACGCCGGCCATCGCGACGCCCGTACGGCGGAAGGCGGTCGCGAGGGCGTCCACGTTGACCGGCGTCGCGGTGCCGACGTCGTCGGCGAGGGGCACACCGGAAAGCGCCGCGGTCGCGACGTACGGCGGGACGTCCTCGGCATTTGCGTCGGCGTCGTGACCGTCGGCGGCCGCGAGGACCCTCGGGACGCGAACCGGCGCGTGGCGGTGGGCGTAGCGGGTGACAGCGGCGTCTCTGCGGGCGCGTTCGTCGCCCCAGTCGTCGGTCGCGACCTTGAGGTAGGCCGCCGGGGGGCTACCGGCGGCGAGTTCGACTCGGAGCACCGCGTTGCCGGGGTGACCGGACCCGCTCGAGCGACCGACGGCGGCGACGCGGCGGTCCGGGAAGGCGGCGTCGAGCGCCCGTCGTAACGGCGGCGAGAGGTCGTCGCGACCGACTGGCTCCTCGCTCACGTGCCGGACTGTGGCACGGGGACACTCGAAAGTGACGAGTGCCCGCTCACTGGAAGGCGGAGAGCCCGGTGAGGTCCTCGCCGAGGATGAGCGTGTGGATGTCGTGGGTGCCCTCGTAGGTGTACACCGTCTCCATGTTGGCGGCGTGGCGCATCGGCGAGTAGTCCGTGGTGATGCCGTTGCCGCCGAGCATCTCGCGGGCGACCCGGGCCTGGTCGCGGGCC
>CAZEIO010000038.1:12115-13326 GCA_964512525.1 uncultured Halobacteriales archaeon | reverse complement strand
GAGCCCCTGGAGTCGATCTACGCAATCGCCGACCACTGCCGCACCCTCGCGTACATGCTGGGCGACGGTATCGTCCCCTCGAACGTGTCCTCGGGCTACCTCGCCCGGATGGTGCTTCGACGCACCAAGCGACTCGTGGACGACGTCGGCGTGGACGCCCCGCTGGACGAGCTCGTGGACATGCAGGCCGACCGCCTCGGCTACGAGAACCGCGACACTATCCGCGACGTCGTCCGAACGGAAGTCGAGAACTACCGCGAGACGCTCGAACGGGGAGACCGGCGCGTGCAGTCGCTGGCCGACGAGTACGCCGCCCGCGACGAGCCGATTCCCGTCGAGGACCTCGTCGAACTGTACGACTCACACGGCATCCACCCCGACACGGTCGAGGAGATGGTCGGCGGCCGGGTGGCCGTCGAGCGGCCAGACGACTTCTTCGCGCTCGTCGCGGGTCGTCACGAGAGCGGGCAGGCCTTCGAGGAGGCCGACGAGACGGTCACGGAGGACGCCGCCGGCGCCGGCATCGAGGACCGTCTCGCCGACCT
Organism: uncultured Halobacteriales archaeon; assembly: GCA_964512525.1. Taxonomy (GTDB): domain Archaea; phylum Halobacteriota; class Halobacteria; order Halobacteriales; family SW-7-71-33; genus SW-7-71-33. The sequence continues at coordinate 12,781 of CAZEIO010000038.1, read as the reverse complement.
CCCCGACACCGAGAAACTGTACTACGAGGACCAGAGCGGCGTGGAGTTCGAGGCCGTCGTCCTCGACACCTTCGAGCGAGCGGGCGAGGATGACGAGGAGACGGCCTACGACGTCGTCCTCGACGGGACGATGTTCTACCCCGAGGGCGGCGGCCAGCCGCCGGACACCGGACAGATGACCTGCGAGGACACGACCGTCGGGGTCACCGACGTCCAGATACACGACGGCGTCGTCGTCCACCGGGTGGACGGCGAACTCGCCGTCGGCGAGATAGTCCGCGGCCAGGTCGACGCCGACCGTCGGCGACAGTTGATGCGCAACCACACCGCGACGCACGTCGTCATCCACGCCGCCCGGCAGGTCCTCGGCGACCACGTCCGGCAGGCCGGCGCCCGCAAGGGTACCGACTCCTCGCGGATCGACCTCCAGCACTACCGCCGCGTCACTCGCGAGGAGGTCAAGGAGATAGAGCGGGTCGCCAACGGTATCGTCACCGACGACGTCTCCGTCCGCCAGGAGTTCCCCGACCGCCACGAGGCCGAGGCCGAGTACGGCTTCGACCTCTACCAGGGCGGCGTCCCGACCGGCGAGCGTCTGCGGCTCATCCACGTCGCCGAGGACGTCCAGGCCTGCGGTGGCACCCACGTCGGCCACACCGGCGAGAT
>CAZEIO010000038.1:0-12105 GCA_964512525.1 uncultured Halobacteriales archaeon | reverse complement strand
CGGCGTCGAGCGGTTCGTGTTCGCCGCCGGGCCCGCCGCCGTCGAGGCCACACAGCGGACGGAGGACGCCCTCTACGAGGCCGCCGAGACGCTAGACGTCTCGCCGCCGGAGGTGCCCGACGCCGCCGCACGCTTCTTCGAGGAGTGGAAAGAACGCGGCAAGGCGATCGACGACCTGAAGCAGGAACTCGCCGGCCTGCGGGCCAGCGGCGGTGACGACGCCCGCGAGGTCGAGATCGGTGACACCGTTGCCGTGGTCCGCCGCATCGACGCCGACATGGACGAGCTCCGGGCCACCGCCAACGCCCTCGTCGAGGAGGGGAAGATAGCCGTCCTCGGCTCCGGCCACGAGGGCGCGCAGTTCGTCGTCGCCGTCCCCGACGGTGCCGGGGTGAACGCCGGACAGGTCGTCGGCCGTCTCGCCGAGATCGTCGGCGGCGGCGGCGGCGGCCCACCGGACTTCGCGCAGGGCGGCGGTCCCGACGCCGACCGCCTCGAGGAGGCCCTCGACGAGGCACCTGAGGCCCTCCGGGCGGCACTGAACGCCTGAGTGCGGTGGCCGCGTGACGACCACGGACCGGACGGAGACGCCGCCGGCGACCGACCCCGGGGCGACCGCCGAACGGCAGGCGACCGGTGAGCGACGCCACCTCGGGCCGCGACTCCTCCTCGCGTTCGGCGTCGTCGCCGGCGGGGTCGCACTCGCGAGTTTGCTCCGTCGCCGCCCGGCGTTTCTCGCGCTCAACGCCGACGTGTACCGGGTGACCGCGCGGGCGGCCCTCTCGGGGGGCGACCTCTACGCCGTCCACCCGCCGGAGTGGCCGGCCTACCGCTACCGCTACCCGCCAGTGGTGGTCGCCGGATTCCTCCCCCTCGCGGCACTGTCCCGGGCCGGCGCACTCGTCGCCGTGGACGCCGTCTCGGTCGTCGCCGCTCTCGGGTTCGCCCGCCTGCTAGTCGGGCGACTGCGGGCGCTCGGCGTCGCCGCGACCCGGCTGGACGCGGCGCTCGTGACCGGGTTCGTCGTCGCCTCGGTCCACGTCGTGCCGACGCTGTACTACGGCAACGTCAACCTCCTGCTGGCGGCGACGACCGGCACGGGACTCCTGTGGCTCGACGGAGTCGAGGACGGGGACGCTCTCGACCGCGGGTCACTCGCCGGCGTCGCCCTCGCGGTGCCGGCGGTCGTGAAACTGTTTCCGGCGGCGGTCGGTCTCTGGGCGGTCCGCCGCCGGGCGTGGCGGGCGGTCGGGGCGGCCGTCGTGACCGGCCTGGTCGCCGTCGGTGCGTCGCTCGCCCTGTTCGGCGTCGAGGCACACGTCGCGTACCTCGGTCGGGCAGTCGGCGGTCGGCTCGCGGTCGGGACGCCGTACCCGCCGGACGCGGCGTTCGTCACGCTGCGGCGGCCGCTGTCGGTCCTCGGTCTGGGGCCGACGACGCGGGCCGTCGTCGCCCTCCTCGCGGTGGTGCCGGTCGTCGCCTACGCGAACACCCGCGTCCGGACGCCGACGGACGCGCTGGTGGGACTGTACGCCCTCGTGGCGAGTGCACTCGTCGTCCTGCCCTCGTACTTCCTCTACCTCGTCTTCCTGACGTACCCGCTGGTGGCGCTGTCGTACCTGCTCCGTGGCCGCTCGCGGCTACTCTTTCTCGCCGGCGCGGCGCTCGTCGGGACGCCGGTGACACTCGACGCCGTGGGTCGGGTGACCGCACCGGTCGGTGGACCGGGACCGCTGGCGGGCGTGCTGACGGTCGCGACGCCGCCGCTTCTGGGCGTCTGCCTGACGCTCGCTGCCTGTGTTCGTCAACGGCGACGGCGGACGGGACGGTCCCGGACGGCGGGCGAGTGAGTCCGCGAGTCACTCGACGACGGTTCGCGGCGCGACGAGGTCGAGACCGGTCACGTCGAGGACGCTCGCCAGCCAGTCGGGCGTGAGACGCGGGAGGTCAGCGGGCCAGCGGTCGTCGGTCGGGGCGACCGTGACGCCCCCGACGTTGACCCACACCAGCTGGGCGCGGTCGCCGGGCAGCGCCGAGAGCCAGTAGCCGAAGCGCCGGCCGGTGTCGTCCACGGCGTCCACGCGGTGAGTGCGGCCGTGTGGCCCGGCGCCGACGGGGTCGGGGTCGCCGACGACGCGCAGGTCGCCGGCGGGCGGGACGCCGGGACTGCCACAGGCGGGACAGCGACCGTGGTGGTGGCTGGTGCCGAGGTGGTCGTAGTCCCGGCCGCAGTCGTAGCAGTGGAGACGCCCCGGCTGGTCGAGGACGTCGGCGGGGCGAGCGGGGATCTCGGGCATACGTACCGTCGCCGTCGCCGGGTTGAATACCTTGTGTCCCCGGCGAGAGGTCGGTAAATTCCTTGTGGCCCGGGCGGGTCAGGCGTCGGCGCGGTCCGGGCGGAGTTCGAGGCCGAGTTCGGCGACCGCGGCCTCGCGGACCGCATCGAGGTCGGCCGCCGGCGCGTACACGCCCAGCCGCCAGCGGACCCGCTCCATCGCCCGCAAACCCTCGACGAGTGCCGAGCGACGGTCCAGACGCCGGGGGCGGCCGTCCACGAGGACCCGCAGGGAGGACTCGGGCACCGACGGCTCCGAGGGGACGTCCACGACGACGCTCGTCGGGTCGACGCCGGCGCGGTCGGCCACTTCGCGCTCCAGGCGGCGCACCTCGTCGTGGTCGCACTCGACGAGCCGGTCCGGGACAGTGTCGCGGTCGGTCCAGACGGCCCGCTTGAACAGGTCGCGCTCGACGAGACGGCGCGCCGCCTCGGTCGTCGCCGGACACTCGTCGAGGGCGTCGAGAAGTTCGGCATCGGTCATCCGGGCGAACGTCTCGACCGAGAGCTCCGTCTCGTCCAGCAGTCGCTCGCTGGCGCGTTCGAGGGTGGCACCGGCGATGCGAGAGACGTGGTGGCGGTACACGGTGGCGTTCATCAGCGCCCGGGCGACGAGGACGGACTCGGCGGTGGCGACGTTGCCGTCGTCGAGGACGAGACTGTCGCCCTCGAAGGCCATCGCCCGGAGGACGCGCTCCTGGTCGATGGTACCGTAGGGGACGCCGGTGTGGTGGGCGTCGCGGACGAGGTAGTCCATGCGGTCCACGTCGAGTTCGCCGGAGACGAGTTGACCGAGGCGGCCCTCGCCGGCGACGAGGTCGGCAACCCGGTCCACGTCGAGTCCGTGAGCCTCGAGGACGCCCGCGACTTCGGTGGACTCGAGGAGGTCGTGCACCTCGTCGTGGTGACTGCCGGTGCGGCGCTCGATGACCGGTTCCGTCTGGTGGCCGTACGGCCCGTGCCCGACGTCGTGGAGGAGGGCGGCGGCGCGGACGGCGTCGGCGCGGGCACCCCCGACCCCGAGACGGTCGAGTGCGCGGCTCGCGAGGTGGTACACGCCGAGAGAGTGCTCGAAGCGCGTGTGGTTGGCCGAGGGGTAAACGAGCCGGACCGTGCTGAGTTGCTTGACGTGGCGCAGTCGCTGGACCGGCCAGGTGTCGAGGAGGTCGAATGCCACCCCCTCGAGCTCGACGTAGTCGTGGACGCTGTCCTTGATGGCTCGCATTTGACGAACGGGCGGGCGGCGAGGACAAAGGTGGTGCGGTCTCGCCGGGCGACAGCGACATTGCGCTGCCGGGCGTAGCCGGGGCGTGACCGCGCCGACTCTCGGAGGGGAGCACCCGTGAGCCCGACCGTCGATCCCGAGACGCTCGACGTGCCGCCCGAGGCACTCGACTTCGACCTGCCGAACGTCGGACCGGGACCGGACCCGCTCACGCTGTCGGCAGTCGCCGCCGACCACGACTTCCTCGTGCTCCTCCTCCAGCGAGACTACTACTGCACGAACTGCCAGGACCAGATAGCGACGGTCGCCGACCGGTACGACGAGTTCGTCGCCCGCGACGCCGCCGTGGTGTCGGTGCTGCCCGAACCGGTCGAGCGGGCCGAGACCTGGCAGGAGCGCCACGAGTTGCCGTACCCCCTGCTGGCCGACCCGGAGGCGACCGTGGGCGAGAACTACGACCAGCCGGTCCGGTTCGGCCCCCTCGGTCGGCTGAGTGACTTCTTCGGCCGCCAGCCCGAGGCGGTCGTCCTCGACCTGCGGGCCGGGGCGGACGCGGCGAGCGTGGTCTTCGTCCACCGCGGTCGCACCACCTTCGACCGGCCGTCCGTGGACGACCTGCTGGCCGCGATAGACGAGTGCGTGGCCGACGACGAGGGGTAGGTCTCGCGACGAGACGGTCAGACGACCGTCCGGACGAGGTCCTCACCGGCGTCGAGCAGCGCCCGCACCCTGTCGCTCGAGTCGGCCTCGGCGTACACCCGCAACACCGGTTCCGTGCCGGAGGGGCGGACGAGCAGCCAGGAGCCGTCCGCCAGGAGCAGCTTGAACCCGTCGGCGGTGACGACGTCTTCGACGGGTTCGCCGGCGACGGCGTCCGGGATACTGTCGCCGAGGGCGTCGATCGCCGCCGCCTTCCGGTCGTCGGGACAGTCCACGCTCACCTTGTCCTGGTGAATCTCGCCGTGGGCGGCGGTGAGGGCGTCCACGCGGCGGTCGAGCGGCTGGTCGGCCTCGACGGCGGCGGCGAGGAGGCCCATCAGGACGCCGTCCTTCTCGCGGACGTGCCCACGGACGGTGAAGCCGCCGCTCTCCTCGCCGCCGACGAGTGCATCGTGGTCGGCCATGGCCTCGGCGACCCATTTGAAGCCGACGGGCACCTCGACGACGGACTCGCCGTGGGACTCGGCGACCCGGTCCACGAGAAACGTCGTCGAGACGGTTCGAACCGCCGGTCCCGACCGGGTCTCGAGGAGGTAGTCGTACACGACGGCAAAGAGGAGGTTGGCGTCGAGGACGCCGCGTTCGGGCGTGACCACGGCCACGCGGTCGGCGTCGCCGTCGTTCGCGACCCCGATGTCGGCGTCGGTCATTCGGACCTGTTCGGCGAGGTCGCCGAGTGTCTCCCGTCGGGGTTCGGGATTCGTCCCCCCGAAGTCGGGGTCGGCGTCACACCGAAGACGGCGCACCTCCGCGCCGGCCCGCTCGAGGAGGACGTCGGTCGTGTCCCGGCCGCTGCCGTGCATCGCGTCGTACACCACCGTCAGGCCGGAGAGGTCGGCACCGACGAACGACCGGACGTGGTCGGCGTAGGAGTCGAAGAGGTCCACCTCGCGGACGCTGCCGTGGTCGGCCGGCGAGAGCGGGGCGGCGGGTTCGAGACGGGCCTCCACGTCGTCGGTGACGGCGGGCGTCGGCGGCGCGGCGTCGGCGGGGAAGAACTTCAGGCCGTTGTACGACGGTGGATTGTGCGAGGCCGTGACCATCACGCCGCCGGCCAGACCGCGGTCGTGGATGGCCCACGCCAGAAGCGGCGTCGGGCGGTCGCGCTCGGAGTAGAGGACGTCGTGTCCGGCGCCGGCGAGGACGCGACTCACCTCCCTGGCGATGTGGGGTGAGGACTCGCGCACGTCGTAGCAGACGCCGACGGGGTCGCCGGCGCGGCCCTCGGCGGCGAGGTGGTTCGCGACCCCCTGTGCGAACGCCCGCACCCGCTCGTCGGTCATCTCGGCGACCGGTGCCCGCCACCCGGAGGTCCCGAATGCGACGGCGTCGGCCGGGTCCGACTCCCCCGACTCCGTCTCGCCGGCGTCGTCCATGTCGGAGATGTCGGACGGGTGCGTCAAAAAATCCCCACCGTCGCGCGGACTCGGGCACGTCACCACCCAGTTTGAAGACGTGTCGCCTCCCTATGTCCGACATGGAACGGGACGAGGACTGCATCTTCTGTCGGATCGTCGCCGGTGAGATACCCAGCCACACCGTTCACGAGGACGAGGAGGCGTACGCGTTCCTCGACGCGAATCCGCTGGCGCGCGGCCACACGCTCGTCGTGCCGACGGCTCACCACGAACACATCGAGGACATGCCCGCCGCTCTCGCCGGGTCGGTGATGGAGACACTCCACGCCGTCGTCCCCGCCGTCGAGGACGCCGTCGGAGCCGACGCCACGACGGTCGCGTTCAACAACGGCGCGGCCGCCGGACAGGAGGTGCCCCACGTCCACGGCCACGTGATACCCCGCAGCGAGGGCGACGGCAGCGGACCCATCCACTCGCTGTTCGCCGACCGGCCCGACCTCGACGACGACGACCTCGCTGTCGTCGCCGAGAACGTCGCGGACCGCCTGTAGGTTTTTGTCGCAGGCCGCGGCAGACGGTTACGATGGGCGAGTCGGACGACGAGCGGACGGCGGAGAGACGAACGGGCGGTGACGGGACCGACGGCGCGGCGGTGACGGCCCTCGTCGGCGCGACCGGTGGCGCCGGGACCACGCGACTCTCGCTGGAGGCGGGCGCGCTCCTCGCCCGGACCGGAGAACGGGTCGCCGTTTTCGACGCCGCACTCGACACGCAGGGACTGGCCGACCACGTCCCCGGTCGTGTGGGTGCGGACGTGGTCGAACTCGTGACGGGTGACGCCGACCCGGCCGACGCACTAGTCGAACTCGACGCCGACGGCGTCACCGGTGGCGAGGGAACCGTCCACGTCGCGCCCGTCCGGGCGCCCTTCGACGGCGTGGCGCGGGCGAAGACCGAGACGGCCGCCCGGCGGCTGGAGACGACGCTACGCGAGGCGGCCGACCGGTTCGACCGCGTCCTCGTGGACACGCCACCGGTCGGGTCGAATCCCGCGGTCGCCGCGGTGACGGCCGCCGACCGGGTCGGCGTCGTCACGCCAGCGACGGGCCGGGGACTCGACGCCGCCCAGCGGGTCAGGGGCCGAATCGAGGACGTCGGCGGCGACGTGGACGCAGTCGTCGGGAACCGGGCGCCGCCGGGTGTCCCCGTCGAGACCGGGTTCGACGCCGTCGTCCCAGAGAGCGAGGTGACCGCACCCGGGGCGGTGCCGGTCGCCGGGGGCGGAGACGGCGCGTTCTCGGCCGGCGTGGCCGATGCCGTCGCGGCGACCGTCGGCGTCGAACTCGCGGTGGAGTTCGAGACGGGCGGCTACCTCGACCGGCTACCGTAGGTCGCTCGGGCCGGACATCGTCTCGCCGAGGTGGTCGCGCTTGCGCACTGCGGCGTCACCGCGGTCGGCGAGTGCGGCTCGGACTCGTTCGCTCGCTCCTTCGAGTGAGTCGTGGCTCTCGACGTAGGCCGCGAGCGCGAAGGTTCGCTCGCCGGCGTCGGCCAGTTCTCTCGCCTCGGCGTGGCCGATGCGACCTGCGAGCCAGTCACGGACGACCTCGCGCCCGGCGGGACCGAGCGGCGAGACGCCCTCGAAGCCGAGACGGTGGAGCGTCTTCGCCGCGACGACGGGGACGACGCCCGCCTCGCGACCGGCGGCGCCGACGCTCTGGCCGGCGACGAACGCTCGAACGACGGCCGCCGCCGCGGCGGGCGAGCAGGGCAACGCGTCCGGGTCCTCGGCGAGGGCCGCCTCCAAGTCGGCGTCGGCCGCGACGGTCGCGACCCCCCGGTCACGCTGTTCGTGGGTGACCGCGACCCCGGCAGCGATGTCGTCGAGCGACACAGTTGTATTCAGTGCAGCATCTGTCAAAAAGGATCGGGCGGGGAGGTGACCGGAGCCGCTTGCCAGCCGGGACCCCTGCGGCGGTCGGCGGAGAGCATACCGGTGACCGGTATGCTCTGAACGCCGTCGGCCGGCAGACCACCCGCGCTCGTCCCCCGTTTAAATCCCCTATCGCGACGAAGGATCGAGTATGAGCCGAGCGGCGAACGGCTGTCCGGAGTGTGACGGGACCCTGACCGCGGAGGAGGGCGAGACAGTGTGCGTGCGATGCGGTCTGGTCGTCGCGGAGGACCGCGTGGACCGCGGCCCGGAGTGGCGCGTTTTCGACGACGGCGACCGCGACCGAATACGGACCGGCGCACCGCGAGACCCATCGCGCCACGACGACGGCATGACCACAGAGATTGGGCGGGCCGGGCGCGGTGCCTCGGGGCGCAAGCGCCGCCGTCTCGCTCGCCTTCGGCGCCAGCACGACCGCACCCGCATCGCCTCGAAGGCCGAACGCAACCAGGTGTACGGCTTCACCGAGATCCGGCGCGTCGTCTCCAACCTCGACCTGCCGCGGGGCGTCCGCGACGGCGCCTGTCGGCTGTTCGAGTCCGCACAGGACGGCGACCTCCTGCGCGGCCGGTCTATCGAGGGCTTCGCGGCCGCGGCCGTGTACGCCACCTGCCGGACGCGGGCCGGCGGCACCACCCGCACCGAGCGCGAGGTCTGTGACCACGCCCGCGCCGACATCGACGAACTCCGTGCCGCCTACGACGCCCTCAACCGGGAACTCGGACTGCCGACCGGGCCGATAGACCCCCGCGAGTACCTCCCACGGTACGCCAGCGAACTCGACTGTACACACGCCGTCGAGCGCCGCGCCCGCGAGGTGGCCGCCGAGGTCCACGAGGGAGGGCTTGCCGGCGGTCGCGACCCCACCGGCGTCGCCGCCGCCTGCCTCTACGCCGCCGCACGGGAGCACGACACGGGCCTCACGCAGGTCGAGGCCGCCGAGGTGGCCGACGTCTCGCCGGTCACCCTCCGTGGTGCCTACTACGCACTTCCCGTCCACGACGACTGACCGCCCGGGGAGGGGCCCGACTCGATCCGGGTCAGGGCCGACCGCGACACGACCGCACGCCGTCGGCCAGTGCCTCGAAGCGTTCGACCGCCGCCGCGTCGGGCGCCACGACCGACAGCGGTCGGCCCGCGTCGGTCGCCGTCGCGACCGCGTCGGACTCCGGAATCTCGACGACCGGCGCGCCCAGCGCCCGCTCGACGGCCGCCGTCGGGGGGGTCGTACCACAGCGGTTGAGCGCCACCCGGGCCACGCCGGCGTCGAGTTCGTTCGCGAGCGCCCACGTCCGCACGGCATTCGGCAGCGCGACCCGGTCGGGCGTGGTGACCAGCACGCAACAACTGGCCGCCAGCAGCGGCAGTCCCGCGTCGGCCGACAGCCCCGCGGGACAGTCCACCACGCAGTCGCCGTACGAGCGGTCCACGCGCCGGATAGCCGCCGTCAGCGCGGTCGTCTCGCTCGCCTGCGCGCCGGCGACGGAGCGGCCACAGGGGAGGACGGTCACCGGACCACCCTCGCGGACCGCCTCAAGCGGTGCCGCACGGCCGGCGAGGACGTCGTGGAGGTCGGGGCCGTGGCTCGCCGGCACGTCAGCCATGCCGAGGTCTGCGTCCACGAGGACGGCGTCGAGCGCCCGCGCCAGGTTCAGCGCGACGGTCGTCTTGCCGACACCGCCCTTGCCGCCGGCGACGGCGACTATCACCGCCGGTCCCCCGTCCCGGTCTCGCGACCGACGGCGTCGGTCGGCGGGCGAGGGTCGCCGAGCGCTCGCACCACGGCCCCGGGGGTCGCCGGGAGGCCGGTGGACGCCGGCGGGTCGAACTCCGTCTCGACGACCGACAGCGGCGACTCGCCGACCGCCCCCGTGGTCGCGAAGCCGACGCCGACCCGCCGGTCCGCACCAACCAGAAGCGTCACCGTTCCGTCCGCCGGTCGCCAGCCGACGACCGGGCGACCCCCCGAGCGTGGCGGGTGGACCGGGTCGGCGTCGGTCGCGAGCGTCACCCGGACGGGACGGTCCTCGCCGGTCAGCCGTCCCTCGACGAGTGCCACCCGGTCGTGTCGGCGGACTCGCGTCTCGAGTCGAACCATGTGGTCGCGTGGTCCCGCTCTCGGGCTTCAACCTGTGGCCGGCGGCGGGACGCGGACGACCGGAGCGCACAGCGTCCGGGCGGCCGTTGCGGCGTCGTCGAACCGACCGCCGGCGACGACCACCGGTGTCGAGACGTCTGCGAGTCGCACCGCCGCCGTCGCCGCGGCGAGGTCGTCGTCCACGTCGTACGGGTCCGCCGGCGGGGCCGGGCCCGGGACCGCCCGGAGCGCGGCGGCGAACTCCTCGGCCAGTGTCGCCCGGAAGTGCCGGCGGACCGCGCGACGCAGGTTGTCGCGGCGGTCCTCGAGCGCGAGCCGCCGTTCGCGGTCGTCGCGGACGGCCCGCGCCCGCCGCTCCAGCCGGTCGAGACGCTGTTCGGCGGCCAGCCGGTCGGTGCGCACCTCGGTCAGTTCCGCCGTCGCTCGCTGCATCCGTCGGCGCAGGTCGGCGGGCGGGTCGTCGTCGCGGTCACGGTGGGCGTCGAGACGACCACGGAGTTCGGCCACCCGTTCGTGGAGGCGCTCTTCGCGGTCGCCGACCGTCGCGAGGCGACGCCGGACTGCACGTCGGTCGACGGCCGGCGGATCGAGGACGGCCAGTTCTCGCTCGACCGTCGCCAGCGCCTCGTCCTGTGGGGCCGCGCGACCGCGACTCCGGGCGACGGCAGCGAGAGTCGGGCCGAGCGACAGCGTGGTCCCGGGCGTCAGCGGCGAACACCGCCGGACCACGGGTCCCGGCGGGGGTGCCTCGACTCTCGGGCCGTCGCTCTCGTCGCCGTCCTCCCCGCCGGCCGCGACCGCCCGCGCCAGGCGGTGTGGGTCGCCGTCGGCGAGGTCGATGGCTCGTCCCTCGTGACAGGTGTCGTCGCGGTGGAGTCGCATGGTGTGTGTCGGCAGTACCGGGCGGTCGTCAGTCGTCAGTCGTCGGTGCCGGCGTCGGTTCCGCCCCGGTCGCTCGCGAGTGACCGGTCGGCCATCGCCGCCGGGTCGGGATGGTCGGTGCCGGCGGCAAAGGCGGCGTACGGCGTCCGGTCGTGATCGCGGGCCTCGTACTCGCGGGCCGCCGCCCGCACCGACGCCGGCACCGCGGCGAACTCGTTGAACGGCCGGGTGCGCTCGACCTGGACGTCGTCGCCGTGGCGCCGCCGGAGTCGGAGCGCGAGGAAGGCCCCGAGTTCGGTCGCCTCGAACAGTGCGGCCCGGCCGAAGCGCCTGACGACTGCCTCCTCGCGTGTGTCACAGACGTTGCGCAGGGTCTGACGCGCGGCCGCCGAGTACGTGACGACGAGCAACACGCTCTCGGCTGGCGCCGCCCCGGTACTAAATTCTTGGCCCGGTCCAACCGACAATTTATCCGCGCGACTCCGTCGGCGCGGACAGACGCTCGACGTCGGTGGGGGCACAGTCGGCCGTCTCCCGGGCGCGGTCGCGGGCCGCCGCCGGCGAGTCGGCCACGACCACCAGCGGTCGGTCGCGGTCGGCGGCGTGGACGCGGTAGACGACGCGGTCGGCGCCCTCGGCAGCCGCCTCGAACTCGGTGGCGTAGGTGCGCAACACGCCCGCGACCCGTTCCTCGAGGCGGCCGAGCGGTATCTCGCCCGCCTCGAACTCCGAGAGGGCGGCCTCGACGTTGCGTAGCGCGGAGATGCGGTCCACGGTCGGGTCAGATGGTGCGGACGTGGTCTTGGTTCGGCCGATACAGTTCGCCCTTCTGGCAGAGCTTGTCTATCTCGTCGGTCGCCCGGGTCGGGTCCAGACCGGCCTCCTCGGCACGCTCGACGACCACCTCGACCGGCGCGCCCTCGTCGTACTCCTCTTCGACCTCGGCGACGAGCGTCTTGATGCTCTGGATGCGGTCGCGCTGGGTCTTCGAGGTGCCCGTCTCGACCACGTCGGCGTCGAACTCCCCGCTTTCGGGGTCGACGCCGACATCGCGGAGACAGGACCGGACGATCTCGATGACTCGCTCGGCGTCCTCGGCCGTCACCTCGTCCGAGAGGCGGACCCGGGCGCTCGCCTCGGCCAGCCGCACCGTCGCCTCCAGTTTGCGGGCGGTCACCGGGACCGGCGCGTCTTCGTCCGTCCCCTTCGCTCGGAGGTCGGTGTAGAACTCCTGGATGGCCGCCCGTGCCGAGTCGGTCATCCGCGGGTGGCAGTTCTGCTTCGCGTAGGCGATGTACTTCCGGAGCAGTTGCGGCTCGATGGTGGGGTCCACGTCCTCGGTCGCCGCCGCCACTTCCTCGGGATCGACGTCCGGGGAGGTCATCTCCGCCTGCTGGGTGGTGAGTTCGCCCGCGTAGTTCGTGTTCAGGATGTGCTCCGCGAGCTGGCGGTCCTCTTCCTCGTCCGGTTCGTCCGTCACCGTGAAGATCAGGTCGAACCGCGAGATGAGCGCCGGTTCGAGGTCGATCTGCT